>JAQGJZ010000105.1 GCA_028290385.1 Enterovirga sp. | reverse complement strand
CGACGGCGCCGAGCTCGTGCTCGACGCCCATCTTGGCGTTGCCGCCGAGCGGGCTGTCGGTGCCGCGTCCCGCCATGTTGGGCGCGATGGTGATCATGCCCGGCACGCCGGCCTGGGCCACGATATGCGCCTCCTGCTCGTGGAAGCGCGCGTTGAGCACGGCAAAGATCTTGCGCGCCTCGCCGCGGCGCGCCGCCTCATAGAGCGGCTCGAGCGCGTTCGGATCGGCGAAGTCGATCTGCTTGAACCCGTCCTCCTTCAGGAGGTCGGCGAGGTATTCCGATTTCTCGATGGAGGTCGTGCCGACGAGCGTCGGCTGCCCCCGCGAGGCGGCCTCGGTGATCTGGCGGATGATCGCCTTGTATTTCTCGGCGGCCGTCCGATAGACCTCGTCGTCCTCGTCCAGGCGCTGCACCGGCCGGTTGGTCGGGATCTCGACCACCTCGAGATTGTAGATCTCCATGAACTCGTCGGCCTCGGTAGAGGCCGTGCCCGTCATGCCGGCGAGCGTGGAATAAAGCCGGAAATAGTTCTGGAATGTGATCGAGGCGAGCGTCTGGTTCTCGGGCTGGACCTGGACGCGCTCCTTGGCCTCGAGCGCCTGGTGCTGGCCTTCCGAATAGCGGCGGCCCGGCATCATGCGGCCGGTGAACTCGTCGATGATGACGACCTCGTCGTTGCGGACGATGTAGTCCTTGTCACGGGTGAACAGCTTGTGCGCCCGCAGCGCCTGGTTGACGTGGTGGACGAGCGTGATGTTGGCCGCGTCGTAAAGGTCGCCCTCCTTCAGGAGGCCTTCCTCACGCAGCCACTCCTCGATCTTTTCGTTGCCGCTCTCGTTCAGCGATACCGCGCGCTGCTTCTCGTCGAGGTCGTAGTCCTCCCGCGCGAGCCGCGGAATGATCTGGTCGATGGCCAGGTAGAGATCGGAGCGGTCGTCGATCGGGCCCGAGATGATGAGCGGCGTGCGGGCCTCGTCGATCAGGATCGAATCGACCTCGTCGACGATCGCGAAATTGTGCCCGCGCTGAACCATCTGCGCGAAGTCGTACTTCATGTTGTCGCGCAGGTAGTCGAACCCGTACTCGTTGTTCGTGCCGTAGGTGATGTCGCACGCGTAGGCTTCGGCGCGCTGCACGTCGTCGAGCCCGTGCACGATCGTGCCGACCGTCAGGCCGAGGAAGCGGTAGACCTGCCCCATCCATTCCGCATCGCGGGTGGCGAGGTAGTCGTTGACGGTGACGACGTGCACGCCCTTGCCGGACAGGGCGTTGAGATACACGGGCAGGGTCGCGACGAGGGTCTTGCCTTCGCCGGTCTTCATCTCGGAGATGCCGCCCTCGTGCAGCACCATGCCGCCGATCAGCTGCACGTCGAAATGGCGCTGGCCGAGGGTGCGCTTGGCGCCTTCCCGCACGGTCGCAAAGGCCGGCACCAGGATGTCGTCCAGCGTCTTGCCAGCCGCGAGCTGCGCCTTCAGCTCGTCCGTGCGGGCGCGGAGCTGCTCGTCGGAAAGCGCCGCGAGTTCCGGCTCCAGCGCGTTGATTGCTGCGACCTTCGGACCATAGGTCTTGAGCCGCCGGTCATTGGCGGAGCCAAAGATCTTCTTGGCGAGAGCACCGAGCATCGCGGACCTGTAACCAATCGTGTCTTGGGAGCCGGGCAGCGTCGCCCGCTTTGGCCGGCCTTATAGACATATGTAGCGCGTCGCGCATCCGAAAGGCTCCAGGCCCGCCACCGAGAGCTGGGCACGGAACACGCACCGGTGCTTGTTGGTTGCGACCCGGCCTGTCGAGGGAAGCGGATGCAGCACGGTTGGCCGGAACGGCTCTGGATCGTCCGGCATGGCGAAAGCGCCGGCAACGTCGCACGCGCGGCCGCGACGGCCGCGGGCCTCGCCTGGATCGACATCGCCGAGCGCGACGTGGATGTGGACCTTTCCAGGCTCGGCGAGCGTCAGGCGCGCTCGCTCGGGCGCTGGTTCGCGGAGCAGCCGGAGAGCGAGCGGCCCGAGGTCGTGGTCGTGTCGCCGTACCGGCGCGCCCGGCGCACGGCGGAGATCATGGCCGGCCAGGGCGCCTACGAGCCCGAGCACGAGTTCCTCATCGACGAGCGGCTGCGCGAAAAGGAATTCGGCATTTTGGACCGGCTGACCACGGTCGGCATCCGGGAGCGCTATCCGGAGCAGGCGGAGTTCCGCCGCATCCTGGGCAAGTTCTACCACCGGCCGCCGGGCGGCGAGAGCTGGTGCGACGCGATCCTGCGGCTGCGCAGCGCGCTGGACACGATGGCCATCCGGCATGCCGGTCGGCGGGTGCTGGTGGTGAGCCACCAGGTGGTCGTGCTCTGCATGCGCTACCTCGTCGAGAACATGACCGAGGAGCAGATCCTCGCCATCGACCGGGAGGGCGACGTCGCGAATTGCGGGGTCACCGAATACCGCTTCGATGCGAGCATGGGGAAGGATGGCGGGCTTCGGCTGGAGCGCTACAACTTCACCGCCCCGCTGGAAGAGGAGGGCACGCCCGTGACAACCGAGCCGGACGCAAAGGTCGCGGCCGCCTCATGAGCCGCACCGTCGACCGCGAGACGCTCGCCGCCATGCCGATCCCGCAGCCGAGCGGTGGCGGCGGCAAGGAGGAGCGTGGCCGCGTTCTCGTGGTCGCCGGCAGCCGCGAGCTGATCGGCGCCGCGATCCTGGCCGGCACGGCCGTGCTGCGGGTCGGCGCCGGCAAGCTCCAGTACAACTGCCCGGCCTCGATCGCGCTTCATCTTGGCGCCGCCATGCCGGAAGCGCGCTCGGTCGCCATGCCCGAGACCGCCACGGGGGCCATCGCGCCCGAGGCCGCGGAGGCCATCGCCAGCAATGCCGCGAAATGCAGCGCCGTCCTGGTCGGGCCCGGCCTCCTGGACGAGGCCGCGACCGGCGAACTCGTGGCCGATTTGCTGGCCCGGCTCGACGGCGTGCCGGTCGTGCTCGATGCCGCCGCCATGATGGGGCTGAAGCGCCACCGTGAGGTGCTGTCGCGCCATGGAGGCCGGGTCGTGCTGACCCCGCATGCCGGCGAGATGGCGGGCATGCTCGGCCGCGACAAGGCCGAGATCGAGGCCGATCCGGCCAAGGTCGCTCGCGAGGTCGCGGAGGAGTACGGGACCGTGGTCGTGCTCAAGGGCGCGTGCTCCTTTATCGCGGGACCGGGCGGGGAGGCCTGGTCATGCGGGCACGGCAATGTCGGCCTCGGGACCTCCGGCTCGGGCGACACGCTGGCCGGCTTCATCACGGGATTGCTGGCGCGCGGTGCCGACCCGGTGCCGGCCGCCGCCTGGGGCGTGTACCTGCACGGCGAGGCGGGTAATCGGCTGGCCACATCCCGCGGCCTGCTCGGATATCTCGCCCGCGAGATCCCGGACGAGGTGCCGGCGATCCTGGCGGAGCTGTGCTAGGGGGAGCGCTCGCGGCGGGAATCCGGGCCGAAATCGTGCGTCCGCGACGGTCGAGGGCCCAGTCTTGCCATCTTGCTGGAACTAATCCACCTCTCCGCCACCCAGCGGGGCCAGCAGGAACATCCATGTCGCCACGTTTTTCGAAGCTTCTGCGGACCAGCGCGCTCGCCGCAGGTCTGTCCTTCCCGCTCGCCGCGGCGGCTCAGACTGCGCCCGCTCAGGCGCCTGCGGCGGCCTCTCCGGCCCAGCCGGCCGATCCGACCCGCGTCGTCGCGAAGGTCGGTGATCTGGCCATTACGGAGGCCGATCTCGCCATCGCGGCCGAGGATCCGGCGCTGCAGCTTCCGGGTACGGACGAGAAGCAGAAGCGCGACATCCTGGTCGGCTACGTGATCGACCTGAAGCTCGGCGCGCAGGCCGCGGACGCCGCCAAGCTCGCCGACTCGCCCGAGTTCAAGCGGCGACTCGCTTATATGCGCGACAAGCTCCTCGTCGACGAATACCTCGAGCAGGAGACCAAGAAGGCCGTGAACCCGGAGGCGGCCCGCAAGCTCTATGACGAGACCGCTAAGACCATGAAGCCCGAAGAGGAGGTGCGCGCCCGCCACATCCTGGTGGAGGACGAGGCAGAAGCCAAGAAGGTCGCCGCGCGCGTGAAGGGCGGGGAGGACTTCGCCAAGGTCGCGGCCGAGGTCTCCAAGGACCCGGGCTCCAAGACGGATGGCGGAGAACTCGGCTTCTTCACAAAGGACCGCATGGTCGAGCCCTTCGCCGAAGCGGCTTTCAAGATGAAGGTCGACGAGATCTCGGAGCCGGTGAAGAGCCAGTTCGGCTGGCACATCATCCAGGTGGAGGAGCGGCGGGCGAAGCCGCAGCCGACCTTCGAGGAGCTGAAGGATCAGATCGACCAATACCTGACCCGCAAGGCACAGCAGGACGTGGTGCTGGCGCTGCGGAAGAACGGCAAGGTCGAGCGGCTGGATCAGCCGGCGACGCCGGCCCCGACGGCTCCCGCTGCGCCCAAATAAAGGGCACGTCCGAAGTAGGGGTCGACAAAGGCGATCGCTGGCTGGAGATTTCCCCGCGGCACCGACAGGTGTCCCAAATACGGGGAAACGTCCGCATGAAACGTCGTCACTTTCTCCAGGCCGGCTCCGTCGGCCTGGCAGCAAGCACCGTCGCCGCGCCCGCGATCGCCCAGTCGAACCCAGA
>JAQGJZ010000102.1 GCA_028290385.1 Enterovirga sp. | reverse complement strand
GCTGTCCGATCTCGGACAGCATCTTCAGCGCCGCCTCGTTGGCGCCGCCATGCGCGGGCCCCCACAGGCAGGCGATGCCGGCCGCGATGCACGCGAAGGGATTGGCACCCGACGAGCCGGCGAGCCGCACCGTCGAGGTCGAGGCGTTCTGCTCGTGGTCCGCGTGCAGGATGAAGATGCGATCCAGCGCCCGCGAGAGAACCGGATTGACCTTGTACTCCTCGCACGGCACCGCGAAGCACATCTTCAGGAAGTTCGACGTGTAATCGAGGGAATTGTCCGGGTACACGAACGGCTGGCCGATCGAATACTTATAGGCCATCGCGGCGAGCGTCGGCATCTTCGCGACCATGCGGATCTGCGCGATCATTCGCTGGGTTTCGTCGGAGATGTCCGTCGAGTCGTGGTAGAAGGCCGAGAGCGCACCGACCGACGCGACCATGATCGCCATCGGGTGGGCATCGCGGCGGAAGCCCTGGAAGAACCGCGTCATCTGATCGTGCACCATCGTGTGGCGCGTCACGCGGTAGACGAAATCCTCTTTCTGGCTGGGGCTCGGCAGCTCGCCGTAGAGGAGCAGATAGCAGGTCTCGAGGAAGTCGCCGTGCTCGGCCAGCTGGTCGATCGGGTAGCCCCGATAGAGCAGGATGCCCTGGTCGCCGTCGATATAGGTGATCTTCGACTCGCAACTTGCGGTCGAGGTGAAGCCCGGATCGTACGTGAAGGCGCCGGTTTGTCCGTAAAGCTTCGAGATGTCGATGACGGAGGGCCCAACCGTGCCCGCCTTGACCGGGAACTCGACCGTCTTGTCGTCAAGCGTGACCGTGCTGCTGCTCATCGAGCTCGCCTTCTTCAAAGATCCGTCTCGGAAGAGTGATGGATCTTCCAAGCCGCTTGGACTCTTCGGCACGCGTGCTGCGGTGCCGAAGCTCAGGTGCAAAGCTCGGTATCGGATCGGCGATACGCGTTCAAGCAGCCCCGGGGGCAGCCTGAACGGAAGCTGAAGACGGCGTGCTCTGCGCATCGATCCGGGCGAGGCATTCGTCCCGCCCGAGCACGGCCATCACGTCGAACAGGCCGGGGGACGTGGAGCGCCCGGTCAGCGCCGCGCGCAGTGGCTGCGCGACCTGGCCGAGCTTCGCGCCGGTCTCCTCCGCGAAGGCCCGCACGGCGGCTTCGAGCGGCGCCTGCGCCCAATCCTCGACCGAGGCGAGCTGTGGGCGCAGCGCGGCGAGGCGGCCGCGTGCGACGGCGTCGAGCAGCCCGGCGGCCTTCGGGTCGAGTGTGAGCGGCACCGTGGCGTACAGGTAATAGGCGGCGTCGAGGAGCTCGACCAGCGTCTTCGCCCGCTCCTTCAGGCCGTCCATCGCGGCCTCGAGTTTTGCCCGCACCTCGGGCGTGAAGCTCGGGCTGAGCCCCCGGGCGGGGCCGAGCGACGGCAGCAGGTCCTCGATGCGGCGCACCAGCTCGGCGTTGCTCGCCTGGCGCATGTAGTGGCCGTTCAGGCTCTCGAGCTTGGCGAAGTCGAACCGCGCCGGGGAGCGGCCGATCTGCCCCAGATCGAAGGCCGCGACCATCTCCTCGTCCGAGAAGATCTCTTGGTTGCCGTGGCTCCAGCCGAGCCGCACCAGGTAGTTCCGCAGCGCCACCGGCAGGAAGCCGAGCTCGCGATAGGCATCGATCCCGAGCGCGCCGTGGCGCTTGGAGAGTTTTGCCCCGTCCGGCCCGTGGATGAGCGGGATATGCGCCCATTGCGGCACGCCCCAGCCCATCGCCCGGTAGATCTGCGTCTGCCGGGCCGCATTGGTCAGGTGGTCGTCGCCGCGGATCACATGGGTCACGGCCATGTCGTGGTCGTCCACGACGACGGCCAGCATGTAGGTCGGCGAGCCGTCCGACCGCAGCAGGACGAGATCGTCCAGGTCCTTGTTCTGCCAGACGACGCGGCCCTGGACGTGGTCTTCGACCACCGTTTCGCCCTCGCTCGGGGCGCGCAGGCGGATCACCGGCTTCGCGCCCTCCGGTGCGGTTGCCGGGTCGCGGTCGCGCCAGCGGCCGTCATAGCGCAGGGGACGGCCCTCGCGCCGCGCCGCCTCGCGCATCTCCTCCAGCTCCTGCTGGGTCGCAAAACAGCGATAGGCCTGGCCGGAGGCGAGCAGGCTTTCGGCGACCTCCCGATGCCGGGCCGCGCGCGAGAACTGGTAGACGACGTCTCCGTCCCAGCTGAGGCCGAGCCAGGACAGGCCCTCGATGATGGCGCCGATCGCCGCCTCGGTCGACCGCTCGCGGTCGGTGTCCTCGATGCGCAGCAGCATCGTGCCGCCGAAGCGGCGCGCATACAGCCAGTTGAACAGGGCGGTGCGGGCGCCCCCGATATGCAGGAAGCCCGTCGGGGAAGGCGCGAAACGGGTGACCACCGGCTCGGTCATGGCGCTCGTCTGTGATGCGGGAGGGGTGCGGCGGCTCCGAGGCCGGCGCGAAGGGGCTCCGTAGCATTGCCGGGCCTCCAGGTTAAGCCCGCCGGGCGCGGGGAGGCGCATCCGCCCCCCACGCCCGAGATGAGCGCCCGTCTCCCTGTCAGATTTCGAACGGCGAGGACGGAGTGACCTGTTTCCAAAGGCCGCTCCGCGGTACCGGTTTTGTGAGCTGCCACTGCATCACGCGGGCCGAGCCGGGCGGGTACGACTGGACGAGGTC
>JAQGJZ010000077.1 GCA_028290385.1 Enterovirga sp. | reverse complement strand
AGTATCCCGGGCGGAGCAGATCATGGCGACAAATCTGCCCTGGCCGGCAGGATCTGCCGGGCTCGTCAGGATGCGTTAACCATAGCGGCCCGATGGTCCCGGTGCTGGGACTGGGGCGGTTTGTCATGCGCATCGATCCGCGCTTCGCGGCTGCGACCGTCGGGTCGGCTGCCCGACCGCGCGAGAGCGCACCCGGGCGCTTCACGCTCGACGAGAAGAGCCCGGCGCGGCCGGGCGCGGCGCGCGCCTCCGCGCCGCTCGCGACCCTCGACGCCATTCTCCAGTTGCAATCGGAGGAGGATCCGGCCGAACGGCGGCGCCGCTCGGCGCGGCGCGGCTTCGACTTGTTGGACAAGCTCGACAAGCTGAAGGCCGCACTGCTCGGCGGCGCGATTCCGGCGGCGGATCTCGGCCGCATCGCGCGCTCGCTCGCCGAGGCGGGGTCGAGCGGCGATCCGACCCTGGATACGATCCTCGCCCACATCGAGCTCCGCGCGAAGGTGGAACTCGCCAAGCTCGGCCGCGCGGATCTCTGCTAGGCCTATACTCAGTCCTTTGTTCACTGTGACGGTTCGCCACGACTGATTGACCGGCCGCGCTGGTTGAGACAGTTTCCTTGGCAACGAGATGCGGCCCACCGGGTCGTGTCCAGGGCCCGGCACCGGGTCCATCGAGGAAACGAACCCGGTCGCCCGGCCAACCTCTTGTGCGGTGTTGCAGCCGCTCGCGAGCAGGACGCGGCATGCCGGCCCATCGAGGGCGCGCCGCTTGAACCTGAGCCTGTTCGTCCAGCAGATCCTGAACGGCCTCACCCTCGGCAGCGTGTATGCGCTGGTCGCCCTGGGGCTGACGCTGGTCTACGGCATCCTCCACATTCCGAACTTCTCGCACGGCGCGCTCTTCACGGCGGGCGCTTATGTGGCCTTCTTCATCGTCGGCTCGCTCGGCGCGAATTACTGGGTCGGGCTGATCGGGGCAGCACTCGCGACGGCCGCCATCGCCATGCTGTCCGAGCGCCTGGTGTTCTCCCGATTGCGGGACTCGCCGCCGCTGCACGACATGATCGCCGCGATCGGGCTGCTGCTGTTCATCGAGGCGGTCGCGCATGCGATCTGGGGCGCTGATTTCCGCCGCCTCGCCCCGCCCTACCCCGGCATCATGCGGGTCGCCGGGACGGTGCTGCCGATCCAGCGCGCGCTGATCATCGCGGGCGCGATCGGCCTAATGGTCGCCCTCCACCTCTTCCTCAGGCGCACGGTCACCGGCTCGACCATCGTCGCCATGGCGCAAAACCGTGAGGGCGCCTCGCTCGTCGGCATCGACCTCACGCGCGTGTCGCTCATCACCTTCGCGATCTCGGGCGCGCTCGCGGCCATCGCGGCGGTGCTGTTCGCGCCGATCAACCTGATCTCGCCCGGCATGGGCAACCTGGTGATCCTGAAGGCCTTCGTGATCATCATCCTCGGCGGGATGGGATCGGTCCCGGGCGCGATCCTCGGCGGCATGATCATCGGCTTCGCCGAAAGCTTCGGGGCTTTCTACATCTCGACCGACCTGAAGGACATCATCGCCTTCGCGCTGCTTGTCGCGATCCTGTCACTGCGGCCGCAGGGCCTGTTCCCGGCGCCCGCACGATGACCTCCATCCTGTCCGCACGCGTCATCGCGCTCGTCGGCCTTGCGCTCGCGATCGTTTATCCGCTGGTCGTTCCGAACGACTACTTCATCTACGTCATGGCGCTCGCGTTCATCTTCGCGATCGCGACGATCGGGCTGAACCTGATCCTCGGCTATACCGGCCAGCTCAACCTCGCGCATGCCGGGTTCATGGCGATCGGCGCCTATACGGTCGGCCTGCTGACGGTCGATTACGGCGTGCCGTTCTGGCTCGCGCTGTTCCTGTCGGGCATCGTGGCGGCCGCGATGGGTTTTCTGGCCGGCATCGTGTCCCTGCGGCTCAGGGCCGATTACTTCGCGATCTTCACGCTGTGCGTGGGGCTGATCATCTGGCTGATGATCGAGAAATGGGACTGGCTGACGCACGGGGTCGTGGGCGTCATCGGCATCCCGGCGCCCTCCCCCATCGGGCCGATCCGCTTCGACACCCCACTCGCCAACTACTATCTCGTGCTCGCCGTGCTCGTCCTCGCGCTCTTCGTGATGGACCGCATCGTCCATTCGCTGCTGGGCCGCGCCTTCATGGCGATCCGCAACGGCGAGGGCCTAGCCGAGGCGCTCGGGATCCCGCTGATGCGGACAAAGGTCACGGCCTTCGTGATCTCGACCGCCTATGCGGGCTATGCGGGCGGTCTCTATGCCGGCTTCGTCCGCTTCATCGGGCCCCAGATCGCGAGCGAGGCCAACGCCTTCGACATGATCGCGTTTATCCTGGTCGGGGGGCTCGGCACCCTTTCGGGCCCGGTGCTCGGGGCGGTCGCGCTTACCTGGGCCACTCAGTCGCTGCAGTTCCTGCAGGATTACCGGTTGCTGGTCTTCGGCCCGCTGCTGATCATCCTTGTGATGTTCCTGCCCAAGGGCATCATCGGCACGCTGAAGGCGCGGCAGGCCCGCGAGGCCGGCGCCAAGGCGGCGGCAGCGCGTGGCGCGGCCAAGGCCGAGCGGAGCCCCGCCCATGCTTGAGGTCCGCGGGCTCACCAAGCGCTTCGGCGGCCTCGCGGCCGTGCGGGACGTCTCGACGCGCTTCGAGCGGGGCAGGATCACGGCCGTGATCGGCCCCAACGGCGCCGGCAAAACCACCTTCTTCAACCTTTGCGCCGGGACCTACCGGCCGAGCGAGGGGCAGATCCTCCTCGACGGCGAGGACATCACCGGGATGCGGCCGGACCGGGTGGCGCATCTCGGCATCGCCCGCACCTTCCAGACGACGACCCTGTTCGAGGATGCGAGCGTGCTCGACAACCTCATCGTCGGGCACCGGCTGCGCACGTCCTCGACCCTGCTGGACGTCGTGCTCAACACCCGGCGCCTGCAGGCGGACGAGCGCGAATGCCGCGCCAAGGCGGAGGAGGCGCTCCGGTTCGTCGGGCTCGAGCATGCGGCCATGCGGGTCGTGGCCGATATCAGCCAGGAGGAGAAGAAGCGCGTCGCCTTCGCGCTCGCCCTGGCGACCGAGCCGCGCATCGTGCTGCTGGACGAGCCGGCGGGCGGCGTGAACCCCGACGAGACGGAAGGGCTCGCCCGGCTGATCCGCAAGATGGCGGAGAGCGGGCTTACGGTCGGGCTGATCGAGCACAAGATGGGGATGATCATGGGCCTCGCCGACCGCATCGTCGTGCTGGACCACGGCGAGAAGATCTCGGAGGGCACGCCCGCGGAGGTGTCGCGGGACCCGAAGGTGATCGAGGCCTATCTCGGGGCGGATTATGCTGCGGTGTGAGGGCGCGACGCTCGATTACGGCAGCTACCGCGCGCTGTCCGGCGTCTCCATCCATGTCGACAAGGGCGAACTTGTCGTGATGCTGGGCGCGAACGGCGCCGGCAAATCGAGCCTGTTCCTGGCCATCAGCGGCCTGCGCAAGCTGAAGGCGGGCTCCATCCGCCTCGGCGAGCACGAACTTGCCGGCCGCAAGCCGTCGCAGATCGTGGCGGACGGGCTCGTGCAATGCCCCGAGGGCCGCAAGCTCTTCCCCGGCATGTCGGTGCTGAAGAACCTGATGCTCGGCGCCTATGTGCACCGCAACGATCCGGAAGGATCGAAGCCGATCCTCGAACACGTTTTCGCGATGTTCCCGATCCTGCGGGAGAAGCAGCACGATACGGCCGGCTCGCTCTCAGGCGGTCAGCAGCAGATGGTCGCGATCGGCCGCGCCCTGATGGGCCGCCCCAAGGTACTGCTGCTCGACGAGCCCTCGCTCGGCCTCGCACCCCTCGTCGTCAAGCAGGTGCTGGCGGCCGTGAAGGCGATCAACGAGGCAGGCACCACCGTGCTGCTCGCCGAGCAGAACGCGTTCGCGGCCCTCAAGATCGCGCACCGGGCCTATGTGATCGAGAACGGGCACATCGTGATGGAGGGCCACCCCGACACGCTGATGGGCGACGAGCGGATCAGGAAGGCCTATATTGGCGCCTGAAGCATCCAACAAAAAACACCAGCACAAATCGGGCTGAACAGGGAGAAACGACCATGATGATCACGAGACGAAGGGTATCGACGGGTCTTGCGGCCGCCGCGATGTTCGGCGCGCTGTCGGGCACCGCGCTCGCACAGGAAACCGTCACCATCGGGTGGACCGGCCCGCTCTCGGGCGGCGCGGCGCTCTACGGCAAGAACACCCTTTCGGGCCTGGAGCTCGCCGCGAAGGAAATCAACGACGCGGGCGGCTTCGAGGTCGGCGGCAAGAAGTACAAGGTCGAGGTGGTCGCCCTCGACGACAAGTATTCCCCGTCCGAAGCGGCCGTGAACGCGAAGCGCCTGCGCTCGCAATACAAGGCGCCGATCGTGTTCTGCCCGCATTCCGGCGGTAACTTCGCCATGCAGGCCTTCAACGAGCAGGACGGCTTCATCGTCGGCGCCTATACCAGCGTGCCGCAGATGACCGAGCGCGGCAACAAGCTGACGCTGCGGATCCCGCCCTCCTTCGCGGGCTATATCGACCCCTTCATCAAGATCGAGATGGGCGGCTTCGGCAAGAAGCTCGGCATGGCCGGCGCGGACCACGATTACGCCAAGGCCTGGGCCGCCCTGATCGCCCCGGCCTGGAAGGCTGCGGGCGGCACGGTCGTGGCCGAGAACCCGATGTCCTACAACAAGGACACGGATTTCTATTCCGGCGTCAGCCGCGTGATCGCGGCGAGCCCGGACGTGATGTTCATCGGCGGTGCGTCCGAGCCGACCGCTCTGGTCGCCAAGCAGGCGCGCGAACTCGGCTTCCAGGGCGGCTTCATCGTCATGGACCAGGCCAAGCTCGACGAGATGGCCGCGGTGCTCGGGAACGACATGTCCCTGCTCGAGGGCGCGATCGGCACCCTGCCCCTGATCCACGACTCGCGGCCCGGCGCAAAATCGTTCGTGCCCAAGTACCGGAAGGCCTATAACCGCGACCCCGGCACGGAAGCCTCGCTGAACTACACGACCCTCAACGCGGTCACGGAGGCGATGAAGCTCGCCGGCACCGTGAGCGACGCGACGGCGATCCATGCCAAGCTGTCTGAGGCCTTCGGCAAGCTCTCGCCCGAGCGCAACCCGTCCAACATCAACAGCGTGGATCCCAAGGGCGGCTCCAACGCCGTGCTGGTGGTCGGGCTGGTGAAGGGCGGCAAGGTCGTGCCGGTCGATGCCGCGACGGGCACCATCAGCAACTGACGCTAGCGATTGGCATGCCGGCGGGGAGCGGTTAAGCCCGCCTTCCCGCCGGATCCCCACGCATGACCGACACGCTACCCGATCGTCTCTCGACCAATCCTGACAGCCCCTATCACGACGCCGCGCTCCTGGAGCGCGGGGTGGGGGTGCGGTTCAACGGGGCCGAGAAGACCAATGTCGACGAATATTGCGTCAGCGAGGGCTGGATCCGCGT
>JAQGJZ010000063.1 GCA_028290385.1 Enterovirga sp. | reverse complement strand
AGTTCGCGCAGGACAACCAGCGTGAGGCCGTTGCCCGGCATGCGGATATCCGGCCGCACCACCGCGAGGTCGACCTTGCCGGCCTCCAGCGCCTCGGCGCTTTCGCGCACCCCGGCAAACGCGATGGTTTCGAGCTTGATGCCCGTGCGGCGGGTCACGGAGGTTTCGGCATAGGCGCGCAGCAGCGCCGGCTCCGTGCCGCCGCTCGGCGCCACCCCGACCCGCAGAACGGTGGCGCGCGTGGCGTAGAACGTGATGGCCGCCCCGATGGACAGCAGCGTGAGCGCGAGCAGCCAGGTCTCGCGCCGGGCGAGCGAGCGCCAGCCGGACCGGCCCACCGCCGATTTCGGAGCGCGGCCCAAGCCTCAGGCCGTCCGGCGGATCTCGAAGCGCCCGCTCAGCGGCTCGCCGAACTCGGCCTCGCTCGCCGGGAATTGCTCGACGGCCTCGACGCGCGAGCCCTGCGGCCCCTGCTGCAGCGCCTTGAGCATCAGGGCGATGCGGTCCATCGGCCCGGCCAGCATGGCCTCGACGGAGCCGTCGCTGAGATTGCGCACCCAGCCCTCGATTCCGTGCAGCTCGGCCTGGTGCTGCGTCCAGGCCCGAAACCCGACGCCCTGCACCTGCCCCCGCACGATCACCCGCAGCAAGGTCGTGCCGCTCGTGTTGTCGCTCATCCGTTCCATTTCCATCCGGCCGAGCGATCCCGCTCCGGCTCGAGCGGAGACGTCCGGCGCGGCGTCACGGTTCCAGGCTCCCTGCCCTTCGGGGTGGCCGGCCACATCTGCAGCCCGATCGCCGCAAACCCCTTGGCCGGGTCGGCCTTGCGCACGCGCGGGCTCAGGGCCTCGATCTGGCGCAGATGCGTGGCCGGCAGCCCCGCCCGGCGGCCCGCTTCGAGCACCGTCTCGACATAGCCCGGGCGCGGCACGCCGGGGCCCGCGTCGCGCCCGATATAAACGAGGGCGCGCCGCGCGCCGGCCGGGCCGATCACGGCCTGCTGCACCTTGGTGTAGAGCCCGCCCGCGACGCCCTCATAGCGGTCGAGCGCCGGCATGTCGGCGAGCGCGAGGTCCCACAGCATGCCCCACACGACGGCGCGCGGATCGCGCACCACGGAGGCATAGCCCTCGCGCATGATGACGAGCCGGTGCCGCGGCAGGCGGGCGAGGCCGAGCGGCGTCGAGCCCGGGCAGCGCCGCGCCATGGCGTCCCGGTCCATGTTCGAGCCGTAGGCGAAGTAGAGGGGCATTGTCAGCCGCCCGTCATTCCGGGGCGGATCTCGAGCTCACGCGAATTCCAGGATCACGGCGTCGACCGCGAGGCTCTCGCCCTCCTTGGCCAAAACCTTGGCGATCGTCGCGTCGCGCTCGGCCCGGAGCACGTTCTCCATCTTCATGGCCTCAACGATGGCGAGCGGCTCGCCGGCCTTGACCTCCTGCCCGGCCTTGACCTGGATCGCCTTGACGAGGCCGGGCATCGGGCAGAGCAGCGCCTTGCCGGCGCCGGACGCGACCTTCTCGGGCATCAGCGCGGCGAGCTCCGCCTCGCGCCGGGTGTAGACGCGCGCCTCGGCCGAGGTGCCGGCATGCGACAGGCGAAAGCCGTTCGGCAGGGGGCGGACCTGCATGGCGACCGCCGCCCCGCCGACCGTCCCGGTCCAGACCGGCTGGCCCGGCCGCCAGGCGGACACGACCTCGAGCCGCGGCCCCTCCGGGAAGGCCGCGACGATGCCGGCCGGATGGTCCTCGACCGTCACCGGCTGGCCCTCGCGGCCGAGCATGGCGACGCGCTCGCGCTCGAAGCGGACGGCGTTGGGCCGCTGCTGGCCGGAGATGCCGCGCTTGCGCTCGTTCAGCAGGTGGTCGATCGCGGCCGCGACCGCCGCCATGATGCGGGCGCCCTCGCCGGCCGGCGGCGTTTCGGCAAACCCGTCCGGGAACTCCTCGGCGATGAAGCCGGTCGACAGGTTGCCCTCGCGCCAGCGCGGATGCGCCATCAGGGCCGACAGAAACGGGATGTTGTGGCGGATGCCCTCGATCGCAAAAGCGTCGAGCGCGTGCGCCTGGGCCTCGATCGCCTGCAGGCGCGTCGGCGCATGCGTGACGAGCTTGGCGATCATCGGATCGTAGAAGATCGAGATCTCGCCGCCCTCGAACACGCCCGTGTCGTTGCGCACAACCGCGCCGCCCTCGACAGGGCCCTCGGCCGGCGGGCGGTAGGTGACGAGGCGCCCCGTGGAGGGCAGGAAGCCCCGGGTGGGGTCCTCGGCATAAACGCGGCTCTCGACCGACCAGCCGTTCAGCTTCACGTCCGCCTGGCGGAGCGGCAGCCTTTCGCCCGCCGCGACGCGGATCATCAGCTCCACGAGGTCGATCCCGGTCACCATCTCGGTCACCGGGTGCTCCACCTGGAGCCGGGTGTTCATCTCCAGGAAGTAGAAGCTCTTGTCCTGCCCGGCGACGAACTCGACCGTGCCGGCGGAATCGTACCCGACCGCCTTCGCGAGGGCGACGGCCTGCTCGCCCATCTTGCGGCGGGTCTCCTCGTCGAGGAGCGGCGACGGCGCTTC
>JAQGJZ010000052.1 GCA_028290385.1 Enterovirga sp. | reverse complement strand
AGGAAGTGCTCGATGCCGACCACCTCGACGCGGCCGGGCTCCGTCGCGTCCGGGTCGTAATCCACGAGCTCGCCCAGATGGGCGTATTCCGCCCCGGTGCGGCCGAGATTGGCCCAGGCCCCGCGGGCGATCGCCTGGCGCTCGGCCTCCGTCTTCTCGGGGAAGACCGCCTTGAGGTTCGCGAGCGCGATCCGGTGCTGCGGCAGCAGCGGGCCGACCTTCCGCGCGAGCCAGGCCCCGACATCGCTCGACCGCTCGGGCCCGAGCAGACGCGCGAGGCCGAACACGCCGCGGACGGCGCCGGCCATCAAGGCCCCGAGAAGGCGCGCCGTCGCGGCCTGGAATGGAGGTTTGCGGGCGGCCATCGCTCAGATCTTCGAAGACGCGGGCGTCCGGCGCAGCTCGGCCAGCGCAAACGCGGCGCCGAGTGCGGCCAGGGTCGCAAAACCCGCAAGGTTGGAGATGATGGCGCCGCTGGAGCCGATCGCCGGAATGGCGACAAGCGCCACAACCAGGGCGACGAGGCAAGCGCCGAGGCTCGGGCCCGCAATCGCGAGCGGGCGCCCGCGGGAGAACAGCACGGGCTGGCACATCTGGTAGATCGTCGCCAGCACGACGGCGGCCAGCAGCATCCGGAAGGCCGAGGCGGACGGGCCAAAGCTCGGGCCGAACGTGAGGGCGATGAGGTCGGGCGCGATCGCGGCCGCGACCGCGCAGGTCGCCGCGGAGAAGACCAGAACCGAGACGCCGCCGCGCACGCGCGTGCGGCGGCCGAACCAGCCATGCCGTCCGACATGGGTGATGAGGACCCCGCCGAACACGGCCGGGCCGACCAGCGCGGCCTCCTGCAGGGTGAGGGCGACGCTGTAGAGCCCCGTCGCGTCGAGAGGCGCGTAGGACCCGAGCACGACCAGGCCGATCCGCGGGACGGCGAAGATGGCGAGCGACGATAACCAGCCGGCACCGAGCAGGGCGAGGATCTGCTGAACGAGCCCGAGGCTCGGCCGCAGGCTCACGATCTGCGGCCACAGGCAGGCGAGCGCGAGCCCGAGTTCCAGCACGGCCGTGAACACGAAGACCGAGATCGCGGCTGCGAGATCGAGCTGCCCCGACAGCCAGAAATGCACCAGAAAGCCGACCTGGATGATGCGCGGCCACACATGCACGGCCAGGACGGGCAGGATCCTGGCCTCGATCTGCAGGAGCGTCGTCAGCGCCAGCGTTGTTGCCGTGACCGGGACGCACAACCAGGCGAGCAGGAGATGCGGCCGGGCCTCCGGCCCGATATGCCCGTCGAGAAGCACATAGGCGGCGAGCGGCAGCGTCAGCACGGAGCCTGCGAGCGACAGGAGCACGATCGTCGCCGGCAGGCGCTCGGGCGCTCGCAGCGCCACCGAGCGGACCACGGCCGGGGGCGCAATGAGGGCGATCTGGATCGCCATGCCCACGAGGGTGACGAGCCACGCGTAGACGGCGCGGCCCTGCGGGCCGAGGGCACGCGCCACGAGGATCGTGCCGAGCAGGCTCACGCCGAGCCCGGTGAATTGCGCGACCGTGAGAAACGCGGTCTGCCGGGCGACTCGCCCTACATGCGACATGGCCCGGCCTTTAGCCGATCCTCGTCCCCGCGCCAGCCGCGGCTGGGCCTAGAGGGTCGCGATCACCTTCCCGAACACCCGGCGCGCCTCGAGCTTCTCCAGCCCGCGGGCGAAATCGGCGAGCGGCAGCACCTCATCGAGCACGGGCCGGAGCCCGCCCTCCATCTTCGCGAGCGACTCGGTGATGTTGGCCATGCGGCAGCCGAAGGAGCCGGTGATCCGGTATTGCTGCTGAAACAGCTGCATTAGGTTCATCGAGGTCGAGACGCCCGAGGTCGAGCCGCAGGTGACCAGCCGACCGCCGCGCTTCAGGCACAGCAGGGAGCCGTTCCACGTCTCGGCGCCGACATGCTCGAACACCACATCGACGCCGCGGCGCTTGGTCAGGCGGCGGACCTCGCCCTCGAAGCGCTCCGTCCGGTAGTTGATGACGTGATCGGCTCCGAGCGCGCGGGCCTTCTCGCCCTTCGCGTCGTCCCCAACGGTGGTGAACACGGTGCAGCCGATCGCCTTTGCCATGCGGATCGCGGCGGTGCCGATCCCCGAGCCGCCGGCATGGACGAGGATCGTTTCGCCCGGCTGCAGACCGGCATTGTCGAACAGCATGTGCTGCACGGTGCCGTAGGCGATCGGGGCGCAGGCGGCGTCCTCGAAGGACACGCTGTCCGGAATCGGCAGGACGAGGCGCGCGGGCATGTTCACGAGCTCGCGCGAAAACCCGTCGAGGTGGAAGCCCATGATGCCGCCGACCTCCTCGCAGAGGTTGTCGCGCCCCTCCCGGCACGCCCGGCAGCGGCCGCAGGTCATCGCGCCATACATGACGACGCGCTGGCCCGGCGTGAGCGCCGCGACGCCCTCACCGACCGAGGCGATCTCGCCCGAGGCCTCGGCCCCCACCACGACGGGCAGCTTGCGGCGCACAAAGGCCATCCCGCGAAAGCCCCAGACGTCGATGTGGTTGAGCCCGACCGCACGCACCCGGATCTGCACCTCGCCGGGGCCGGGCGGGGGAGGGGGCTCGACCTCGCCAAGGCGCAGGTCGCGATCGCCGAAGAGTTGGAGTGCTTTCACGTGATGGGTCGGCCTGGCGCTGTTGGACGTTGCTGACGTTCATGGAACAGAGCGAGGATCAGCACCTCGCCCTGTTCTGCTCGGTGGATGATGATGTAGCGGGTTCCGGAGACAACGAGCTCCCGGACGGCCCGTTGCCTCGCCGGCCGTCCGATGTTCGGCGAGTGTGCGAGACGCCCCGCTGCCTCTTCAATCCGACGGAGAAGGCGGGCAGCAGCTCCGTCGTCGCGTTGCTGAAGGTAGGTCTCCGCGGCACGAAGTTGCCTGAGTGCTGGAGAGGTCCACCTGACCTTCACGCTCGGTATTTCGAGAAGACGGCTTCCACGTCCTCGTCAGTGGCAAAGTCGCCATTCTCGGCCGCCGCGAAGCCCTCATCGATCAAAGTGAGCTGCCAATCGTCGAAGAGGCGGCCTTCAGGATCTGCGGATGCGACAAGGTCATCCACCGCCATCCGAACAACCTGTTCCCGTGTCGTGCCGCGCTCGGCAGCCAGGGCGTCCAAGCGGGCAAGCACGGTCTCGTCGATCTGGACTGTCAGCGCTGCGGACATGAGATGGTCCCGAGATCCAGTCGCTTCCCAAACCTTTTCGGCCGGCTAGCCGATCGTAGATATGGCGGCATCGCCCACCCGTCCACCTGCACGAGGGCCGACGGCGCCTCGCCGTGACGATGTGGCGTCTCGGACCGCTCCCCTCACCGATGCACGCCCAGCATGGCGGTGAGCCCGCCATCGATCGGCAGCACGGCCCCGGTGATGTAGGCGGCCGGCGGGGACATGAGAAAGGCGACGAGGCTCGCGATCTCGTCCGGCCGGGCGAAGCGTCCGGCCGGGATCTGCTTCTCCATCTGCTGCCGATGGGCGGCGTAGCCCGCCATCATCTCCGTATCGATAAAGCCGGGTGCGACGTAATTGACCGCGATGCCGCGCTTGGCCGTCTCGATCGCCAGCGTGCGGCAATAGGAGAGCAGCGCGCCCTTGGTGGCCGCATAGGCGGCGTTGCCGGCATTGGCCTGAAGCGCTGCGACAGAGCCGATCACGGCGATCCGCCCCGCTCGCGCGCGCAGCATGCCGCGCATGGCGGACTTCGCGAGCCGCGTCAGCGACCAGAAGTTCACCTGCATGGCGGCTTCCGCCTTCTCCTGGTCGAGCATGGCGGTGAGCGCGTCGTAGGGCTGGCCCGCATTGTGGACGAGCCCGAACCATGTCTCGCCCTCGATCTCGGCCGCGAAGGCGTCGACCGCCGCTTTGTCGGACAGGTCGAGCCGTCTCGCCCGGACCGACGAGGTCGGATGGGCCGCCGCAAGGGTCTCGGCCAGCCGGGCGGCCTCCTCGGCAGAGTTCCGGTAGGTGAAATCGACGTCGAACCCGGCCCCGGCGAGCTGGGTCACGATGGCGGCGCCGACACCGCGGCCTCCACCCGTGACGAGGACGCGCCTTGCAGCAGCCTCGGTCATTTCGGCTCGGCTCCGAGAACCAGGCAGGTGTTCTGGCCGCCGAACCCGAAGGAGTTCGACAGG
>JAQGJZ010000030.1 GCA_028290385.1 Enterovirga sp. | reverse complement strand
GCCCGCCCCGGGAGCCACGGCCTCCGCGCGAGCGGACTGCCGAACCGGCCGAGAAGGTCGCCCGGCGCCTGCCCCCCGCCGCGAACGACGGCGGCGATCGGGTTCTCGGCCTCGGCGATCACGTCCCGGCCTTCCTCGCCCGCCCGGTTCCGAGAAAGACCGAGCCGTAGCGTCTCGCGCAGTGTCTTAACCGGATTTTCGTGTTCCCTGCCCGAATATGAGGTGATGTGGTCAAGTTTCGGCGCGGGCACGCTCTCGTCGAATGCTGTCGAGGGAAGATATGTCGTCAGCCGACCGGACGTTCTCGATCGCTGAGCGCGCCACCGAATTGATGCGGGCGTATTCGGAATGCGCCTCTCCGCAGAGCTACGAAATCTGGTTCACCTATGTGAGCGGCGTGAAGCCGTTCCTGAACGAGGCCGTGAAGAACGCCCTCAGGTCGGGCCAGAAGCTGACCCAGGAGCAGATCGGCGCCCTCTACGACGCCCATCTCGCCCCCAACCGCCTCGGGGCCCAGGCCGAACGCGCCGGCACCGGGATGATCGGCGAGATCGAGGAGGTCGTCTCCATGATCGACGACGCTCTGGGCTCGACCACCCGCTACGGCGCGTCGCTGCGCGCGCTGTCGGATGATCTGGAGGACCCGCAGGAGCGGCGCGGCATTCGCGACATCCTCGAATCGCTGGTCACCGCCACCCGCGAGGTCGCGGCCACCAACCGTACCCTGGAGGTTCGCCTGCGCGATTCGCGGGGCGAGATCGAAGGGCTGCGCGAGGCCCTGGAACGCGTCCGGGTCGAAACGCTGCTGGATCCGCTGACCGGGATCAGCAACCGCAAGCACTTCGAGGACATGCTGATCACCGCGACCCTGGCGGCCCGTGCCGAGGGCGCGCCGCTGTCGCTGGTCGTGATCGACATCGACCATTTCAAGCACTTCAACGACGTGTATGGCCACCTCACGGGCGACCAGGTGCTTCGCCTGGTCAGCTCGGCCATGCAGGAGCAGATGGGCGGGCGCGCGACGCTGGCCCGGTTCGGGGGCGAGGAATTCGCCATGATCCTGCCCGGCCTGACGCGGGAACAAGCGTTCGAGCGCGCCGAAACGGTCCGGCAGAGCGTCGAATCGCGCGAGCTCCTGAAACGGTCGACAGGCGAATCGCTTGGCCGCATCACGGTGTCGCTCGGCGTCGCCATGCTGCGCCCGGACGAGACTGCGACCTCGCTTCTCGACCGCGCCGACAACTGCATGTACCGGGCGAAGGGCGCCGGTCGGAACCGGACCGTCACGGACGAAGCGGACGGGTTCGGGACGCAGCTTTCGGACGCGGCCTGACCGGCCGCGATTCCACTACCGCATAGGGCCGCCGAAAAGGCGGTTGCGGTCCGAAAAGGAGGCGGTATGGTCCCGGCCCCTCCCTAAGCTCTCCCCTCCCGTATGCCGCAGCCCGTTTGCATCTCGCTCGACGCCATGGGGGGCGACAACGGCGCGCCCGTGGTCGTCGCCGGCGCCGCGCTGGCCCTCGAGCGCCATCCCGAGATGCGCTTCATCATGGTCGGGGACGAGGCCGTCCTGCGGCCCCTGCTGGCCGGCCACGAGAAGCTCGCCGCCGCAACCGAGCTCCGCCATAGCGACATGACCATCGCCATGGACGCGAAGCCGAGCCAGGCCGTGCGCAGCGGCCGGCGCGTCTCCTCCATGTGGATGGCCATCCAGGCGGTGCGCGACGGCGAGGCCGATGCCGCGGTCTCCGCCGGGAACACCGGCGCCCTCATGGCGATGGCGAAGATCTGCCTCAAGACCATGACGCATATCGAGCGCCCGGCGATTGCGGCGATCTGGCCGACGACGCGGGGCGAAAGCATCGTGCTGGACGTTGGCGCGTCCATCGGGGCGGATGCCGCCCATCTGGTCGACATGGCCATCATGGGTGCGGCGATGGCCCGCATCGTGTTCGACATCCAGCGTCCGACGGTCGGTCTTCTGAACGTCGGCACGGAGGAGATGAAGGGCGTCGAGATCGTCCGCGAGGCGAGCCGGATCCTGCGCGAAACCGCGATCCCCGGCCTCGATTATCACGGCTTCGTCGAGGGCGACGACATCGGCCGCGGCACGGTCGACGTGGTGGTGACGGAAGGATTCGCGGGCAACATCGCCCTGAAGACCGCCGAGGGAACCGCCAAACAGATCGCCGCCTACCTGCGCTCGGCCATGACCCGGACCTGGACCGCGAAGCTCGGCTACCTGCTCGCCAAGGGCGCGTTCGATGCGCTGCGCGAGAAGATGGACCCGCGAAAGGTCAACGGCGGCGTGTTCCTGGGTCTCGAAGGCGTGGTCGTGAAAAGCCACGGCGGGACGGACGCAGTCGGTTTTGCCAGCGCCATCGATATGGCGCATGACATGGCCCAACACCAATTGATGCGCACAATCCGGGAGATGCTCGACGAGAACCCCGGACCCGTGCCGGCCTGAGACATCCCCTTTGACGCAGCTCCGATCGATCGTGCGCGGATGCGGCTCCTTTCTGCCGCCCCGTACCCTGACGAACAAGGACCTCGAGGCCATGGTCTCGACGTCGGACGACTGGATCGTCCAGCGCACCGGAATCCGTGAGCGCCACATCGTCGGCGACGGCGAATCGACCTCGACCATGGGCATCGAGGCCGCCCGGGCGGCCCTCGCGGATGCGGG
>JAQGJZ010000011.1 GCA_028290385.1 Enterovirga sp. | reverse complement strand
CCTCTACCCGCATGGCCGGGTGTCGGAGGTGCAGCGTCGGCAGATGACCGCCGTGCCGGACGCGAACGTCCACGCGATCGCGATCGACGGCACCTTCGACGACGCCCAGGCGCTCGTGAAGGGGATGTTCTCCAACCCGCGCTTCCGGGACGAGATGCAGCTCTCGGGCATCAACTCGATCAACTGGGCCCGCGTCGCGGCCCAGGCGGTGTATTATTTCACGGCCGCGGTCGCGCTCGGCTCGCCGCACCGGCCGGTTTCCTTCTCCGTCCCGACGGGCAATTTCGGCGACGTTCTGGCCGGCCATGTCGCCCGGCGCATGGGCCTGCCGCTCGGCCGGCTTCTCGTGGCCACGAACGCCAACGACATCCTGGCCCGCACCATCGCGACCGGCACCTACGAGGTGAGGGGCGTGGTGCCGACCACCTCCCCCTCCATGGACATCCAGGTCTCGTCCAATTTCGAGCGCCTTCTGTTCGAGGCCTATGGCCGCGATGCCGAGGCCGTGCGCCGCCTGATGGCCGGGCTTGCGCAGTCCCGCTCCTTCACGGTCGCGCCGGAGCCGCTCGCGGCGATCCGGCGTGACTTCGACGCCGCCGCAATCCCGGAGGACGAGGTGACGGACGAGATCGGCCGGACCTGGCGCGAAGCCGGCTACCTCCTCGACCCGCACACGGCGATCGGCGTGCGCGCCGCGCGCCGCCATCTCGGGCACGACGGCGCGACCCCGGTTGTGGCGCTGTCCACCGCGCACCCGGCCAAGTTCCCGGACGCGGTTGAACGCGCGACCGGGCTGCGCCCCGGCCTGCCGCCGCACCTGGCCGACCTGATGGACAAGCCGGAGCGGATCGCCCGGCTGCCGAACGACACGGCCGCGATCGAGGCCTTTATCCGCGCCGAAGCCCGCGCCGTGACGGGCCGGGCAGCGTGAGCGCGCCCGAGACGGTTCAGGCCGGAATCAGCCTCACCCGCCTGCCGAACGGGCTCACGGTCGCGACCGAGACCATCCCGGGCGTCGAGACGGCGACGCTCGGCGTCTGGGTCGCGGCCGGCTCGCGCCACGAGCGCGAGGCCGAGCACGGCCTCTCGCACCTGATCGAGCACATGGCCTTCAAGGGCACGGCGCGCCGGACGGCTCGCCAGATCGCGGAGGACATCGAGAATGTCGGCGGCGACATCAATGCCGCCACCTCGACCGAGTTCACGAGCTACACGTCCCGCGTCCTCGGCACGGATGCGGACCTCGCCGTCGACGTCCTCGGCGACATCCTGACGAACTCGCTCTTCGACGCGACCGAGCTCGGGCGCGAGAAGAACGTCATCCTGCAGGAATACGCTTCGATCGAGGATTCGCCCGACGAGGCGGTCGGCGACGCCTTCATGGAGATCGCCTTCGCGGGTCAGGCGATCGGGCGGCCCATCCTCGGCCGGCCCGACACGATCGCGAGCTTCGAGGCCGACATGATCCGGGCCTTCATGGCGCGGGAATACACGCCGGCCCGGATGGTCTTCGCGGCCGCCGGGCAGGTGGATCATGCGCGGGTGGTCGATGCGGTCTCGCGTGCGCTCGGCGGCATCCCGGGCGCGCAGGCGCCCGAGCCGTCGGCCGGCACCTATACGGGCGGCGAGCGCCGCCTGCCGCGCAGGCTCGAACAGGCCAACCTGATGATCGGCCTGCCGGGCGTGTCCTTCCGTGATCCCGCTTATTTCGCGACCCACATCTTCGCGCAGGCGCTCGGCGGCGGGCTCACGTCCCGGCTCTGGCACGAGGTGCGGGAAACCCGCGGCCTCGCCTATTCGATCGACGCCTTCCACTGGCCCTTCACGGATTGCGGCCTGTTCGGCATCGGCGCCGGAACCTCGGCCGCGGACCTGCCGGGCCTCGTCGAGGTGGTGATCGAAACCTCGCGCGCCGCCGCCGCCGGGATCGAGCCCGTGGAGCTCGCCCGCGCCCGGGCCCAGCTCAAGGTCGCGATGCTGGCTGCCCTCGAGACGCCGGGCGGCCGTATCGACAGGGCGGCGCGCCAGCTCCTCGCCTGGGGCCGCGTTATCCCGGCGGAGGAAACGATCGCGCGCGTCGACGCCGTGACCGTCGAGGAGGTCCGCGCCGCCGGGGCCCGCACGCTCGCCGGGCCGCCGGCCCTTGCGGCCATCGGGCCGATCAAGGGCCTGCAGCCGCTCGCCGAGATCGCGGCGGCGCTCGGCCGGTGAGCGGGGCCGGAGCCCGGAAGCCGGGGACAGGTTGGCGCAGGGGCGGCCCGAACCTTTCTTCGGCCGTAAAGCAGCCGCACACGGCCGTTCCCCACAATACGATGGGGACGGCCTCCGCCGGCCTCTGCCTCCCTGCCCGGCTTACCCCTAATGAGGATGTGTCCTAGCCGTGGCTGACAGGCACGGATCAACAAAGCCGGTGCGCGCTCTTCTCTTTCTCCTCGCGCTCCTCTCCGCATCGCTCGCCGGGATCGTCGTCCCGCTGCCGGCGGCCGCGGTCGAGGCCGTGCGCGTCGCGCCCGACGCGGCCGCGATCGACCTGACGCCAATGATCGAGCGCTACCGCTCGGACGGCGATCTCGTGCAGATCTCGACAGCGGCCGGCCGCGACGGCATCGTCCGCCGCATCGCCGTGAAGGCGCGCGAGGCCGGCTCCCGGCCGGACTGGATCGTGTTCGCGCTGACGAACTCGTCGGACGAGCAGATCGAGCGCCTGCTCGTGGCGCCGCATTTCCGGCTGGTCGGGTCCGGGCTCGTGTGGCCGGATCTCGGCGCGACGCGCGTCGCCGCGATCACGGCGAGCGAGGGCATCCGCCCGGAACGCGAACCGTCGCCCGACGCCGACATCTTCCAGATCACGCTCGATCCCGGCACCACCGTGACGTTCGTGGCCGAGCTGGCCTCGGCCAATGTCGGGCAGCTCTATCTCTGGGAGGCCGAGGCCTACCGGCAGAAGGTCTCCGGGCTGCTGCTCTACAAGGGCATCATCATCGGCATCGCGGGGCTGCTCGCGCTGTTCCTCACCATCGTGTTCGTCGTGAAGGGCGCGGTGATCTTCCCGGCGGCGGCGGCGCTCGCCTGGGCCGTGCTCGCCTATGCCTGCATCGATTTCGGCTTCTTCCAGCGCATCTTCCCGCTGCCGGAGGCCGCCGAGCGCGTGTATCGAGCCGGCGCGGAGGCCGTGCTCGCCGCGACGCTCCTCGTCTTCCTGTTCGCGTATCTGAACCTCAACCGCTGGCACGTGCGCTACAGCCACGTCGCGGTGTTCTGGCTCGTCTTCCTGACCGCGCTCGTGGGCCTCGCCATCGTCGACCCGCCGATCGCGGCCGGCGTCGCCCGCACCTCCATCGCGGTGCTCGCGGTTGTCGGGCTGATCCTGATCGTGCACCTCGCGCTGCACGGTTTCGACCGGGCGATCATGTTGATCCCGACCTGGTTGCTGCTCGTCGCGTGGGTCGGGGCCGCCAGCCTCACCATCATGGGCCGGCTCGGGACCGATCTCGTTCAGCCCGCGCTGATCGGCGGCCTCGTGCTGATCGTCATGCTGATCGGCTTCACGGTCATGCAGCACGCCTTTACGAGCGGGCCCATGGCAGCCGGCATGTCCGGCGATGCCGAGCGCCGGGCGCTCGCGCTCGCCGGCTCGGGCGACGTCGTGTTCGATTGGGACGTCGCGGGCGACGCCATCTTCGTCTCGCCCGATCTCGAACATGCGCTCGGCCACCGCAAGGGCGGGCTCGGCGGCCCGGCTGCGGACTGGATGGACCATGTCCATTCCTTCGACCGCGACCGCTTCCGGGCGACGCTCGATTCGGTGATCGAGAACCGGCGCGGGCGCCTGGCCCAGGATTTCCGGCTCCGCGCGGTTGCCGGCCCGTATCATTGGTATCGCCTCAAGGCGCGCCCGGTGATCGGCGCCGACGGCGAGGTGATCCGCATCATCGGCACGCTCACGGACGTCACGGACGCCAAGGCCTCCGAGGAGCGGCTCCTGCACGATGCCGTGCACGACAACCTCACGGGCCTGCCGAACCGGCAGCTGTTCCTCGACCGGGTCGATGCGGCGCTGACCTACGGGAGCGGCGAGGCCCCCCCGCTTCGTCCCACGGTGATCGCGCTCGATCTCGACCGCTTCAAACAGGTGAACGACTCGATCGGCCACACGGCCGGGGACCAGATCCTGCTGACCCTGTCGCGCCGGCTCGGCCGGCTGCTGCGGCCGCAGGACACGCTGGCGCGCCTTTCGGGCGACGAGTTCGGGATCCTGCTTCTGTCCGAGCGCGAGGAGGAGCGGATCGAGCGGCTCGCCGACATGCTGCGCCAGACCGTCTCGACGCCGATCACCTATGCCGAGCGCGAGATCTTTCTGACGAGTTCGGTCGGCGTGGTGCGGCACGACCCCGCCCGGCCCGCCAAGGGCGAGGAGCTGCTTAAGAGCGCGCAGATCGCCCTCACCTACGCCAAGCGCCTCGGCGGGGACCGTGTCGAGCCCTACGATCCATCCATGCGCCAGCTGCAGCGCGGCGACCGGCTCGGCCTGGAGAGCGACCTGCGCCGCGCGCTCGACCGGGGCGAGATGCGCGTCGCCTTCCAGCCGATCGTCCGGCTCGAGGACCGCACCATCGCGGGGTTCGAGGCCTTGCTGCGCTGGAACCATCCCAAGCTCGGCCCGATCGGGCCGCAGACCTTCATCCCGGTCGCGGAAGAGACTGGCCTGATCGTGGATCTCGGCGTCTTCGCCCTGGAGCAGACGGCGCTGGAACTGGCCGCCTGGCAGCGCGCGCTCGAGGTCGATCCGCCGATCTTCGCGTCCGTCAACGTGTCGAGCCGGCAGCTCCTCAAGCACGACCTGCTGCAGGACCTGAAGACGGTGCTGGCCCGCTCCGGCGTGCTGCCGGGCTCGCTCAAGCTCGAGCTCACCGAGAGCCTGGTGATGGAGAATCCGGAATATGCGGCGCAGATCCTGACCCGCATCAAGGATCTCGGCGCGGGGCTGTCGCTCGACGATTTCGGGACCGGCTATTCCGCGCTGGCCTACCTGCAGCGCTTCCCGTTCGACACGATCAAGATCGACCAGAGCTTCGTGCGCGAACTCGCGAACGGCCGGCCCGTCATCCTGCGCTCCATCGTGAAGCTCGCCGAAGAGCTCGGCATGGACGTGGTGGCCGAGGGCGCGGAAACGGAGAGCGAGGCGATCGAGCTCTACCACATGGGGTGCGATTACGCGCAGGGCTTCGTGTTCGGCGAGCCCATGTCCGCCCTGCAGGCGCGGCGGCTGGTCGGGGCCGCGCCCGAGGCGGCCTAGGCGCCCCGCCGGCGCGGGCAGCCGCTCAGGCGTGCCCGGCCTGGGCGGACAGCATGCCGAGATCGACGCCGATCTTGCGGAGCGCGAGGTCGTATTTGAGATCGAGCGAGGCCCCGAAGATGATGTTCGGGTCCGCCTCGCAGCTCAGCCAGCCATTCGCCTGGATCTCGCTCTCGAGCTGGCCCGCCGACCATCCGGCATAGCCGAGCGCGAGCACGGCGCTCTCGGGCCCCTTCCCCTTGGCGATCGCCCGCAGGATGTCGATCGTCGCCGTGAGGCAGATCCCGTCGTCGATCGGCAGCGTCGATTGGTCGATGAAGAAGTCGGGCGTGTGCAGGACGAAGCCCCGGCTCGTCTCCACCGGCCCGCCGATCAGCACGTTCATCTGCTCCACGCGGCGCGGCAGCCGGATCGTGTCCTTCTCGGGGATCACGTCGAGCTGGACGAGCAGGTCCGGGAAGCTGAGGTCGGAGGCTGGCTTGTTGACCACGATGCCCATCGCGCCTTCGGCCGAATGGGCGCAGATATAGATGACGGTGCGCTGGAAGCGCTCGTCCATCATGCCGGGCATGGCGATGAGCATCTGCCCATCGAGGTAGCCCGTGCTTCCCCCGCCACGGTTCATGCTTCGCGCCTGGGCCATCACGATCATGCTACGCCTGAGCAGACGATTGTCTACCCGCCAAAAGGTTCCCGTCCGGAAGTGACGGGGGCGGAACCCGCTCCGCTCGACGGAGGTGGATCGGCACGGTAACGAAGTGTCTCGCGCGGGACGAGCCCGTGGAGACACACGCATGGCGATCAAGATCGGTGACCGGCTGCCTCAGGCGACCTTCCGGGTGATGACCCCCGAAGGCCCGGCCGCACGCACGACGGACGACGTGTTCCGCGGCCGCAAGGTGGCGCTGGTCGCGGTGCCGGGGGCGTTCACGCCGACCTGCGACCGCAACCACCTGCCCGGCTATGTGCAGCGCGCGGACGAGCTCAAGGCGGCCGGGATCGACGCGATCCTGGTCACGTCCGTGAACGACGTTTTCGTGCTCAAGGCGTGGAGCCAGTCCGCCGGGGCGGACGGCAAGGTGGAGTTTCTGTCGGACGGGAACGCCGACTTCGCCAAGGCGCTCGGCCTCGCCTTCGACGGCTCCGGCTTCGGGCTCGGCACCCGCTCGCAGCGTTATTCCAGGATCGTCGAGGACGGGGTGGTCCAGGCCGTGAACGTGGAGGACGTCCCGTCCAAGGCGGACGTGTCCAGCGCCGAGAACCTGCTGAAGCTGCTCGGCGAAGGCCAGCAGGCGAACTAGCGGGATGCGGCCGACCCGCTCGGCCGCGACCTCCCGGCCCGCATGGTTTCGATCGCCGCGCGGGCCATGCCGTCGACCCGGTTGTTGAGCGCGTCGGTGGCGTGGCCCTTCACCCAGTGCCAGGCGACCTCGTGCCGGCCGCGCGCCTCGTCGAGCCGGCGCCACAGATCCTCGTTCTTCACCGGCTTGCGGTCGGCCGTGAGCCAGCCCTTGGCCTTCCAGCCCTTGATCCAGGTCGAGATGCCGTTCCGGACGTATTGCGAGTCCGTGTAGAGGTCGACCGTGCACGGCCGCGTCAGGGCCTCCAGGGCCGAGATCGCGGCCATCAGCTCCATGCGATTGTTGGTGGTGACCGGCTCCGCCCCCGACAGCTGCTTCTCGGTGTCGCCGAAGATCAGCAGCGCGCCCCAGCCGCCGGGGCCGGGATTTCCGGAGCATGCCCCGTCCGTATAGATCTTGACCCGTTCGCTCATGATGCCCGCATCGTTTGGATGCGCGCACCCCTATCGCGTCAGCCGACGGGCTCCCAGCCGTATTCGCCCGCGCTGCCAACCTTGCGGTGGAAGGCGAGCTTGCGGTCGTATTCGAGCGGGTCCTTCGGCCGCACCAGCGCGCCCGGCGGCACGTTCAGCCAATCCACAAGCCGGGTCAGCATGAAGCGCAAGGCGGAGCCGCGGGCGAGGACCGGAAGGGCCGCCACCTCGGCCGGCTCCAGCGGCCGCACGCCCTGGTAGCCGGCGATCATCGCCCTCCCCTTGGTGGCGTTGAACGAGCCGTCCGGCTCGAAGCACCACGCGTTCAGGCAGATCGCGAGGTCGTACGCGAAGGCGTCCGTGCAGGCGAAATAGAAGTCGATCACGCCCGACAGGTCGTCCCCGATGAAGAAGACGTTGTCCGTGAACAGGTCGGCGTGGATGACGCCGCTCGGCAGGTCCTTCGGCCAGAGCGTGCCGAGCTCCGCAAGCTCCGTCTCGATGCGTCCGGCGAGGCCCGGCGCCACGCGATCCGCCTGTCCGTCCGCGCTCGCGTAAAGCGGAGCCCAGGCATCGATCGACAGCGCGTTGGCGCGGACGCCCGGAAAATCGCTGCCCGCGCGATGCAGCCGCGCGAGCTCCGCGCCGAGGGCCCGGCAATGGCCAGCGGTCGGACGCTTGACGGCGATCCCCTCCAGAAAGGTGACGATGACCGCCGGACGCCCGGCGAGCCGCCCGAGCGCCTGTCCGGCGCTGTTCCGCACCGGCAGCGGGCAATTCAGCCCGCGCCCCGACAGATGCTCCATCAGGTCCAGGAAGAACGGCAGGTCCGCCTCCCGGACGCGCTTCTCGTAGAGCGTGAGGATGAAGCGGTCGCGCTCGGTCTGGAGAAAGTAGTTGGAGTTCTCGACCCCTTCCGCGATCCCCTTGAACGCCAGCACCCGGCCGAGATCGTACATGGCGAGGAAGCCGCGGAGGTCCTCATCGGAGACCTCGGTGTAGACGGCCATATCGGTGAGCCAGTTCGGGCGGGTGTGGGACCAGGGGCCACCGGGAGGCAGCGCACATCCCGTGCGAAACCGCTTGTGCCCTGTCAAGCCGCGGCGGCCGCCGGTCTTGGGTCCATTCGAGATCCGCGGCTACTCGATCACCTCGTCAGCGCTGGCCAGGAGCGACGGCGGCACACGGAGGCCCAGCTCTCTGGCCGTGTGCATGTTGATGACCAGATCGAACTTGTCCGGCTGCAGCACCGGCAGGTCCGACGGCTTTGCACCTTTGAGAATTCGGCCGGCATAGAGGCCGGCCTGCCGAAACGAGTCGGCGAGGCTGGCGGCGTAGCTCATCAGGCCACCGGCCGCGACCGCCCCGCGTTCCGGATACATAACCGGGATCGCATGGCTCTTCGCCAAGCGGACGATCGTCTCACGCCGGTCGATGAACAGGTTGTCGCTGCCGACGACGAGCGCTTGTGCGCCCTCCTGGCCTGACGCCGCAAAGGCTGCCTCCAGGTCCTGCTCGCGGGCGGCGTTCACGACATGGATGTGCAATCCCCGCGTGCGAGCCGCCTCGGTCAGGTCCAGGACTTGTTCCCTGGTCTGGGGACTGGCCGGGTTCACCAGCAGCGCAATGCGTTTGGCCACGGGCACCAATTCGGCGATCACCCCCAGCCGCTTGGCGACAAGCGCTGTCGAGAGGCGCGTGACCCCGGTGATGTTGCCGCCTGGCCGATTCATGCTGGCGACAAGACCGTCCTTGACCGGATCGCCGCCGGTCTGAAACACGATCGGGATCGTCGCGGTCGCCGCTTTGGCAGCGAGGGCTGGAGCGGAGCTGCGCGTCGCGGCCATGATCGCAGCGGGCAGACGAACCAGTTCGGCGGCGAGGTCGGGCAACCGCTCGTATCGGCCTTGAGCCCAACGAAACTCCAGGGCGAAATGCTGGCCTTCGATCAGCCCGGCTTCCCCGAGGCCGCGGCGGAACGCGGCGAGGTTGTCCGCCATGCCGGCAGGAGACCCGCTGTCGAGAAACCCGATCACCGCGATCGACGTCTGGGCGCGGGCGACGAGGGGAAAGACAGCCGCTCCACTGGCGAGGCCGATGAACTCCCGCCGCCTCATGAGGCCGCCCTCCCCGCTTCCGCCGAGTCCCGGATCTCCCGGGCTCGGCGTCCGCAGCTTCGACCAGCGCGACCGGATCCGCAATCTCCCGCACAGCCCTAACCGGACCGCCGACAAACCCGGGGTTGCGTTAACCTGGTGCGAAGGGGGGCGTGCGATATTAGCCGAGGCTTGTCGAGGTCGGGATGAGAAGGTTCCTGCGGGACCGAGCGGGTGCGACCGCGATCGAATACGCGCTTGTCGCCGCGATCGTGTCCATCGTCATCGTGGGCGGGGTCGCGACGATCGGGCAGCACGTGCGGGCTGCGTTCTTCGACAACGTCTCGGCCGGGTTTACGTCGGCGCGCTGAGCTATTCCGCGGCGTCTGCCAGACTGAGCAGCCGC
>JAQGJZ010000534.1 GCA_028290385.1 Enterovirga sp. | reverse complement strand
GCGGCCTTCAGGGCGTAGGTCATGCCGATCCCGAAGGAGACGATCGGGACGTCCGAGCCCTCGCGGTGGATGCGCGCCTTGCCTATCGGCAGGACGAAGTCGTCGAGCTTCGGCACGGGCATCGACTGCCCGTACAGGATCTCGTTTTCCAGGAAGATGATCGGGTTCGGATCGCGGATCGCGGCCTTGAGCAGGCCTTTTGCGTCCGCCGCCGTGTACGGCATCACGACCTTCAGGCCGGGCACGTTCGAATACCAGGCCGCGTAATCGTGGCTGTGCTGGGCGGCGACGCGCGCCGCGGCGCCGTTCGGGCCGCGGAAGACGATCGGCGCGCCCATCTGCCCGCCGGACATGTACAGCGTCTTCGCCGCCGAGTTGATGATCTGGTCGATCGCCTGCATGGCGAAGTTCCAGGTCATGAACTCGACGATCGGCTTCAGGCCGGCGAGCGCCGCACCAACGCCGAGGCCGGCAAAACCGTGCTCGGTGATCGGCGTGTCGATGACGCGCTTCGGGCCGAATTCCTGCAGCAGGCCCTGCGTGACCTTGTAGGCGCCCTGGTACTCGGCGACCTCCTCGCCCATCACGAAGACGTCCTTGTCGCGGCGCATCTCCTCGGCCATCGCGTCGCGGAGCGCCTCGCGCACCGTCATGGTGACCATCTCCGTGCCCTCGGGCACCTCGGGGCGCGCGACGGTCCGGGGCTGCGGCGGGGCCGACACGGCGGACGGCGCCTTGGCGGTCGCCGGAATCGCGCCGGGCGCGGCCGGCGGCTGCGATTCCTGCGCCTTGTAATCAGCGTCGGGCTGCTCGGTCCGCTTGCTCACCTGCGCCTGGGCCTGCCCGGTGCCGCCAGCCTCCGGCGGCTGGCCGGCGTTGCCGCCCGATGTCGAGGCCGTGGACACGTCCTCGCCTTCGGCCGTGATCACGCCGATCGGCGTGTTGACGGCGACGTTGTCCGTGCCGTCGCCGACCAGGATCTTGGCCAGAATGCCCTCGTCGACCGCCTCGACCTCCATGGTCGCCTTGTCGGTCTCGATCTCGGCCAGGACATCGCCCGACTTGACCGGATCGCCCTCTTTCTTGAGCCATTTCGCCAGCTTGCCCTGCTCCATCGTCGGGGAGAGGGCGGGCATCAGGATGTCGGTCGGCATGAGTGCTCTGTTCGTTGTCGGCGGCGTGCAGCGCGGCGCGGGAATCAGGCGTCCCGCAGCACGTCGGTCCACAGCTCGGAGACGTCGGGCTCGGGATCATGCGTCGCGAACTCGGCCGAGTCGTTGACGATCTCGCGAACCTTGCCGTCGACCTTCTTGAGCTCGTCCTCCGGCATCTTGTGGGTCTCCACAAGGCGGCGGCGCACCATCTCGATCGGGTCGTGCTCCTCCCGCATGCGGGTCACCTCGTCCTTCGAGCGATACTTCGCCGGGTCGGACATGGAGTGGCCGCGATAGCGGTAGGTCTGCATCTCCAGGATGTAGGGGCCCTGGCCGGAGCGGGCGAAGTCGATGGCGCGTTGGCCCGCGGCAAAGACCGCGCGCACGTCCATCCCGTCCACCTGCTCGCCGGGGATGTTGAAGGACACGCCGCGCTTGGAAAAGTCGGTCTGCGCGGACGCGCGGGAGACCGAGGTGCCCATGGCGTAGCGGTTGTTCTCGATCACGTACACGACCGGCAGCTTCCACAGCTCCGCCATGTTGAAGCTCTCGTAGACCTGGCCCTGGTTCGCGGCGCCGTCACCGAAATAGGTCAGCGACACGCGGCCGTCGTCCCGATACCAGTTGGCGAGGCCGAGCCCGGTGCCGAGCGAAACCTGCGCCCCGACGATGCCGTGGCCGCCGTAGAACTGCTTCTCCTTGGAGAACATGTGCATCGAGCCGCCCTTGCCCTTGGAGTAGCCTCCGCGGCGCCCGGTGAGCTCGGCCATGACGCCGCGCGGGTCCATCCCGCAGGCGAGCATGTGGCCGTGATCGCGATATCCCGTGATGACCTCGTCCCCGCCTTTGGCGGCCATCTGCATGCCGACCACGACCGCTTCCTGGCCGATATAAAGGTGGCAGAAGCCGCCGATGAGGCCCATCCCGTACATCTGCCCCGCCTTCTCCTCGAAGCGGCGGATCAGCAGCATCATGCGATAGGCTTCGAGCTCCTGCTCTCGGGTCAGCTCGGGCAGCTCGCTCCCTTGCGCCGTGTCACGTACGGCTGAACTCTGCTTGCGAGCAGCGACTGCCATTCAGGGTCCTCCGACTGGTCTGCACGGAGTGGTAGACCAGTCGCGGCCCGAAATCGAGTGCGTGCGTCAAGGTTCCCCGGCGAAGGGCTGGACGATCACGAGGTCGTTCTTGTGAACGCGGCCAAGCACGATCCGTGCCCGCTCGTCGAGGAGATCGCGATCCACCTGGTCGGCCCGGAGCAGCGCCAGGCGCCGGTTCCAATCGGCGTGTTCCGCCTGCACCTGCGCGAGCTCCTCACGCAGCGCAAAAACCTGGGTCTTGAGCGCGCGCTTGGCGAGAAGGCCGCGATTGCCGACCTGAGCGCTGTGCACAAAATAGCCGACCGCCGCCCCCGCGACGACATAGAGCGCGAGCGGGATGAGAAAGGCACGGAATCGCCGACGAACGACCATGGCGCGAGGATGGGCGCGCCATGGTTAAGGGCCCGTTAGGCTGAGGCCGTCTTGCGGGCCCGAAGGCGCGCGCCGAGCAGGGAGGTGAGGATGCCGCCGACGATCAGCAGCACGCCGAGCCCCTGCAGGGGCCCCGGGATCTCGCCCAGAATCGGGATGGCGAACAGCGTTCCGAGCACCGGGATGAGCGGCGGAAACAGCTGCGTGCGCGAGGCGCCGAGCGTCTTCACCGCGTGGCCCCAAAGCCAGAGCCCGACGATGCTGTTCAGGATGCCCTGGAAGAAGCACTGGAACAGCACCATCCAGAGCGGAACCGCAGCGAGGTGCGACACGCCCCCGGCGAGCCAGATCGGGAGATACACCAGCGACAGCACCGCCACGATCGCGGCCGACACCATGGGGCCGACGCGCCAGCGGTGAAGCAGGATGGGGTAGAAGCCCCAGAGCAGCCCGGTGACGAAGAACAGGGCGTCGCCGAGCGGGACGTTGCTGCCGCCCGAGGTCGATCCGGCAATCGCGATGGTTGCGAGCCCGGCCAGGATCGTGGCCAGCCCCAGAACGGACAGAAGCGGCGGCGCAACCCCGGCCGCCACCATTGCAAAAACGACGCCGACGGTGGTCACGGTGCCGGGGCCGAGCGCGGCGCCATGGGCGGCCGGCGCGAACTTCAGGCCCGTGTTCATGCACAGGGTCATGACCGCGCCGCCGGTGATCGCTAGGACGACGCCCCGGCGCCAGCCGAGGCCGGCGCAGGTGGAAATCCCGTGCCGCACGAAGACGGGCAGCAGCAGAAATCCCGCGATGCCGAACCGGGCGGCAGCGAGGTCGCCCGGTGTGAGGCCGTACTGCGTCCCGAGACGGGTCACGGCGAAGTTGGCGCCGTAGATCACCATCGCCGCCAGGATGGCGAGAACGGCGAGACGGGCGCTCACGAGTCGGATGAGGTCGGCATGAGGGCCGACCTATCAAGTCCCGCGCCGCAGACCAGCGCTTAGGACGCAGACCTGATCTTCAAGGCCGCACGCCCGGCGTAGCGGGCCGCCGCGCCGAGCTCCTCCTCGATGCGGATCAGCTGGTTGTACTTCGCGAGCCGGTCGGAGCGGGCGAGCGAGCCGGTCTTGATCTGCCCGCAATTGGTCGCGACCGCGAGGTCGGCGATCGTCGCATCCTCCGTCTCGCCCGAGCGGTGGGACATGACGGCCGTGTAGCCGGCGCGCTGCGCCATCTCGACCGCGGCCAGCGTCTCCGTCAGCGAGCCGATCTGGTTCACCTTGACCAGGATGGAGTTGCCGAGGCCCATCTCGATGCCCTTCGACAGGCGCTGGACATTGGTTACGAAGAGGTCATCGCCGACCAGCTGGCAGCGCTCGCCGACCCGGCGGGTCAGCTTGAACCAGCCGTCGAAATCATCCTCGCTCATCCCGTCCTCGATGGACACGATCGGGTAGTTCTCCACGAGCTTCGCCAGGTACTCGGCCTGCTCGGCGGGGGAGCGGGTCACGCCCTCCCCCTCGTAATGGTAGGCGCCATCGCGGAAGAACTCGGTGGCGGCGCAATCGAGCGCGATCAGCACGTCGTCGCCCGGCTTGTAGCCGGCGGCCTCGATCGAGGTCATCACGAAGTCGAGCGCGGCCTCGGCCGAGGGCAGATTCGGGGCGAAGCCGCCCTCGTCGCCCACGTTGGTGTTGTGGCCGGCATCCTTCAGGGCCTTCTTCAGCGTCTGGAAGATCTCGGCCCCGGTGCGCAACGGCTCGGCGAGGGTCGGCGCGCCGACCGGCATGATCATGAATTCCTGGAAGTCGATCGGGTTGTCGGCATGCGCGCCGCCATTGATGATGTTCATCATCGGCACGGGCAGCACGCGCGCCTGGGTGCCGCCGACATAGCGATAAAGCGGCAGGCCGGAGGCGTCGGCCGCGGCCTTAGCGACCGCGAGCGACACGCCGAGGATGGCGTTCGCGCCGAGGCGGGACTTGTTCGGGGTGCCGTCGAGCTCGATCATCGTCTCGTCGATCTCGACCTGGTCCTCCGCGTCCAAACCGCCGAGCGCGTTCATGATCTCGGAGTTGACGGCCTCGACGGCCTTGAGCACGCCCTTGCCGCCGTAGCGCGTCTTGTCGCCGTCGCGCAGCTCGACCGCCTCGTGCGCGCCCGTGGAGGCGCCGGACGGAACGGCGGCGCGGCCCATGGAGCCGTCCTCGAGCACCACGTCGACCTCGACCGTCGGGTTCCCGCGGCTGTCCAGGATCTCGCGGGCGACGATGTCGATGATGGCGGTCACGGGGCTGTACTCCAAGGAACGGGCCCGCCGCGCCGGGGGCCTGGATGCCGCGGCTTATTGACCGAAAGCGCTGACCGGGCAAGCGATTGGCGCTATCTGACGCAGACCTCGACCGAGAGCATTATGACCGACGACCTTTCCCGGGCGGGCCTGCAGCTCGGCCAGCCGACCCCCCTGCCCCGCTCGCCGGAGGAGGCCCGGCTGGACCGCGTGCCGAACCCGCATCCGGACACGGATTACCTTGCGCGCTTCACGGTGCCGGAATTCACTTCGCTCTGCCCGGTTACCGGACAGCCGGATTTCGCCACCCTGGTGATCGACTACGTGCCAGACCTTTGGCTCGTGGAATCGAAATCGCTGAAGCTCTACCTGACGAGCTTCCGCAACGAGGGCGCGTTCCACGAGGATTGCACGGTGAAGATCGGCAAGGCGCTGGCCGAGCTTCTGGCGCCGCGCTGGCTGCGCATCGGCGGCTATTGGTACCCGCGCGGCGGCATCCCGATCGACGTGTTCTGGCAGACGGGCGAGCCCCGGAAGGGCGTGTGGCTGCCCGACCAGGGCGTGCCGGCCTACAGGGCCCGCTGAGAGCGGGTCAGGACGGCAGCCGAGACAAGGCCTAGGGTCACCATTCCCAAGCCACACAGAAGCATCGTCGGCGTCAGTCCAAGGTGCAGAAGGCCAGCGCCGACCACCGGGGCACCAATCGATTGCCCCGTGAAGAAGCTGAACGCGTGCAGCGACACGGCCGAGGCACGTGCCTCGCTCGTGAGCTCCGTGGTCTGCGTCTGGAAGGAATTGTGGAGCATGTAGAAGCTGGTGCCGATCAGCAGCATGGCGCCGGCCTGAACGGGCCAGATCGGCCCGAAGGCGAGCACGGCATAGGCCACGAAGCCCAGCGCTCCCCCGGTGATCAGCATCAGCCGCAGGCCGAGGATCCGCAGCATGGCCCCGACCGCGAGCGTGTAGGCGATCCCGCCCAGGGCGAAACCCGCGATGATCAGCCCGGCCTCGGTCGCCCCGCCGCGGCCGCGCTCCTCGAGCAGCGGCGCGATAAAGGGCTGCACGCCGAACACGATCCCGCCCTCGAAGAACACGAACATGTAGAGGGCGCGGGCCCGGCTCATCCTGAGGAGGCGGCCATAACGGTCTGCCGCGACCGCGATGCTGAAGCGCCCTGCCGCCTTGGGCGACCGCGGAAGCGCGAACGCGACCGCGGCCGCGGCGACGCCCGCCAGGAAGGCCGCGAGCCCGAATACGAGGCGCCAGCCGGTCCAGCTCGCGAGGAGCCCCGCGACCGTGCCGCCGAGCAGCTGGCCGGAGATGTTGAAGAACAGGAAGCGCCCGATCGCCACCTGGCGTTCGGCCATGGGCACCCGGTCGCCGATGGTCGCAAGGACCAGGGGAATGATGCCGCCGCCGGCCGCGCCCGAGATGATGCGGAGCGCGAGAAGCGGGCCGAAATCCGGCGTGACGGTCGACAGGGCGAGCGACACGGTCAGCACCAGCAAGCACGCTTTCATCACGCGCTCCTTGCCGAAGGCGTCCCCGATCGGGCCGAGCACGGGCTGAATCAGCGCGTAGGGCAGCGCAAAGGCGCTCGCGAGCAGGGCGACGTCCTGCGTGGGCCGGGCGAGATCGCGCGAGATCTCGCCGACCATCGGGTCCACGAACCGGATCGCGAAGGTCGAGGCGAAGCCGCAGACGGACAGAACGAGGATCGTCCGCCGGGCCGAAGTATCGGAGGTCATGAGTGCTCGGGGTAGGAACCCACCCTTTACCGCCCGCCTTGCTCAAAAGGGAGGCCGTGCGCGCGCAGGTCGCCCGCCCCAGGGCCGCTTGACTCGCCCCCCACGGCGCGACCCGCGCGGTTAGCCGCGGGACTTCGCGAGCGCGTCGAAGGCTTTCAGCTCGGCGAGAAGCTGCGGCATCGCGGCGAGCGGCACCATGTTGGGGCCGTCGGAGGGCGCCCGGTCGGGATCGCCGTGCGTTTCAATGAAGATGCCCGCGACGCCGACCGCGACGGCCGCGCGCGCCAGAACGGGCACGAAGCGGCGCTCGCCGCCCGAACTCGTTCCCTTGCCGCCCGGCTGCTGCACGGAATGCGTGGCGTCGAAGATCACCGGCGCGCCCGT
>JAQGJZ010000523.1 GCA_028290385.1 Enterovirga sp. | reverse complement strand
TTCGTGGACGAGGAGCAGGTCCAGGCCGTCGAGGCCATGATGCGGACCCGCGGCTATCTGGAGGGCTCGCGCATGGCGAACGCCTTCAACATGCTGCGGCCGAACGACCTGATCTGGCCCTACGTCGTCAACGTGTACCTGAAGGGCAAGGCGCCCTTCCCGTTCGACCTGCTCTACTGGAACTCGGACGCGACCCGGATGCCGGCCGCGAACCACTCCTTCTACCTGCGCAACTGCTACCTGGAGAACAAGCTGACGCGCGGCGAGATGATCGTCGACAACGTCAAGCTCGACCTGAGCAAGGTGAAGATTCCGATCTTCAACCTGGCGACCCGCGAGGACCACATCGCGCCGGCGATTTCGGTGTTCCTCGGGTCGAAGGCGTTCGGCGGCCCGGTGGAGTTCGTGGTCGCTGGATCCGGCCATATCGCGGGCGTCGTGAACCCGCCCGCGAAACCGAAATACGGTTACTGGACCGGTCCCGTCACGGACGAGAGCTACGAGGATTGGCTCGGCACCGCGACGGAGAACAAGGGCTCCTGGTGGCCCTATTGGTTCGCCTGGGTGGAGCGGCAGGCGCCCGAGCGCGTGCCGCCGCACCAGCCCGGTGAGGGGCACCTGCCCGCCCTCTGCGACGCGCCCGGCACCTATGTGCGGATGAAGGCCTAGAATCGGAGCGGGGTCGCGGGCCAGCCCTGCATACGGATCGGTCGCGGCAGCCGTCCGGCTCTGCTAGGCCTCACGTCAACAAGGTTGGCGGGAGGAACCATGACGGCGGGTGAGCGCCACGCGGCCGCTGCGGCGGTCGAGCGGGGGCCGGATGGGCGTGCCTCCTGGTGGAGGCTGCTCGTTGCCGTGCTGCTGACCGCCATCGGGGGCGTCGGCATGTGGTCCGTCGTCGTCGCCCTGCCGACCGTGCAGGCCGAGTTCGGCGTCGCGCGCGGCGGCGCCTCGTTTCCGTACACGCTGACCATGATCGGGTTCGGGCTGGGCGGGGTCGCGCTCGGCCGCTTGGCCGATCGGCGGGGCATCGTGCTGCCGAGCATCCTGGGCTGCGGGCTTCTCGCCCTCGGCTACGTGGCGGCCGGGCTCGCCCCCAACCTGCCGGCCTTCGCGATCGCGCAGGGGCTCCTCATCGGGGCCGGCGCCTCGGCCAGCTTCGCCCCGCTGATCGCCGAAATCTCGCTCTGGTTCGTGCGGCGCCGCGGCATCGCGGTGGCGATCTGCGCCTCGGGCAACTACGTCGCCGGGGCCTTCTGGCCGCCGGTCGTGCAATGGGGCATCGCGACCCATGGCTGGCGCGCGACCCATGTCGGGATCGGGATCGTGTGCGCGGCCCTGATGCCGCCCCTCGTCATGGCGCTGCGGACGCGGCCGAACTTTTCGAGCGCCGCCCAGGCGGCCGCGCAGCCGCATTTCGTGCCCGCCCGGCTGACCCTCAGCCCCGGCGCGCTCCAGGGTCTGCTGATCGTCGCCGGCGTCGCGTGCTGCGTCGCCATGGCGATGCCGCAGGTGCACATCGTCGCCTATTGCGGCGACCTCGGCTACGGGGTGGCACGCGGCGCCGAGATGCTGTCCCTGATGCTCGGCTTCGGGATCGTGTCCCGCATCGCGTCCGGCTTCGTGGCGGACCGCATCGGCGGGCTTTTGACCCTGCTCATCGGGTCGGCCCTGCAGGGCCTCGCGCTGTTCCTCTACACGCTCTCCGACGGGCTGACGCAGCTCTACGTCATCTCCGCCCTGTTCGGCCTGTTCCAGGGCGGCATCGTGCCGAGCTACGCGATGATCGTCCGGGAGTACTTCCCGCCGCAGGAGGCCGGAACGCGCGTCGCCCTGTGCATGACGGCGACGCTGTTCGGCATGGCGCTCGGCGGCTGGCTGTCCGGCGTGATCTTCGACCTGACCGGCTCCTACCGGGTTGCCTTCCTGAACGGCATCGCCTGGAACCTGCTCAACGGCGCGATCGTGCTGTTCCTGCTGGTCCGGCGGCGGCCTGCCCTGCGGTCGGGGTCGGGGCAGCCCGCGCCGGCCTGATCAGCGCACGCGCTCGAGGATGGAGACGTAGTTCGCCACCGCGGCGCCGCCCATGTTGAAGATGCCGGCGAGCTTGGCCCCGGGCACCTGGATGCCCTCGGCCTCGCCGCAGAGCTGCATGGCCGACAGCACATGCATGGAGACGCCCGTCGCGCCGATCGGATGGCCCTTCGACTTGAGCCCCCCGGACGGGTTCACGGGCAGCCGGCCGTTCTTCTCGGTCCAGCCCTCCTTCACGGCGCGCGCGCCCTGCCCTTCCGGCGTGAGGCCCATCGCCTCGTATTCGATGAGCTCGGCGATCGTGAAGCAATCATGCGTCTCGACCAGGGACAGGTCCTCGAGCCGGAGCCCGCCCTCGGCCAGCGCCCGCCGCCACGCCTCAGCGCAGCCCTCGAACTTCAGGATGTCGCGCTTCGACATCGGCAGGAAGTCCTGCGCGTGCGCGGTCGCCCGGAACGCGACGGCACGGCGCATGCTCTCCGCCGTCTCCGCATTCGCAATCACGAGCGCCGCCGCCCCGTCCGAAACGAGCGAGCAATCCGTCCGCTTGAGCGGGCCGGCCACGAAGGGATTCCTGTCCGATTCCGCACGGCAGAAGTCGAAGCCGAGATCCTTGCGCATCTGCGCATAGGGGTTGTGGACGCCGTTGCGGTGGTTCTTGGCCGCGATCATGGCGAGCGCGTCCGACTGGTCGCCGTGGC
>JAQGJZ010000471.1 GCA_028290385.1 Enterovirga sp. | reverse complement strand
GCGTCGATGTGGCGCTGATCGACACGGACGGGACCGCCCTCAAGGTCGAGCGGACGAGCAACGGCTTTATCGAGCCCCTCGGGCCGACCGGGTATCGGCCCTACAGCGACGAGGAGCGGGCGCTGCTGCGCGAGGCGCTGATCGACTCGGAGAAGATCGAGCTTCCCGGCGATCGGCCCGGCTGCCTGCCGGACGCCGAGGAGCTCGTCACCCGCAGCCACGCCGAGGCCGTCGAGGCCTTTTTGTCCGAGAACGGATTGACGCCGGGCGACATCGGCGTGATCGGCTTCCACGGGCAGACCGTGGTGCACCGGCCGGACCAGCGCATGACGGTCCAGATCGGGGACGGCGAGGCGCTGGCGACGCGGCTCGGGATCCCGGTCGTGTACGAGCTCCGTCGGGCCGACATCGATGCAGGCGGGCAGGGCGCGCCCCTGGTGCCGGTGTTTCACCGCGCGCTCGCCGAGGCCTCCGGCTTTGCCGGCCCGCTCGGGATCCTGAATCTCGGCGGGGTCGCGAACGTGACCCTGATCACGGCGCGCGGCGACCTCCTCGCCTTCGATACGGGGCCCGGCAACGCGCTGATCGACGACTGGATGCGCGAGCGGACGGGGCGCCCGCTCGACGACGGCGGCCGCACGGCGGCGCGCGGCCGGCCCGACGGCGCGCTCCTGGCCTGGCTGCTGACGCACCCGTTCTTCGCCCGCAGGCCGCCGAAATCGCTCGACCGGAACTGGTTTTCGCACAAGCTCGCGGGGCAGCTCTCGACGGAGGACGGCGCGGCGACCCTCACGGCCTTCACGGCCCAGGCCGTTGCGCGGGCGCTGGACCATGCGCCGGAGCCGCCGCTGCGCTGGATCGTCGCCGGGGGAGGATCCCGCAACGGCGAGCTGATGCGCCTCCTGAACTACCACCTGCGGGCCGAGATCACGACCGCGGACGCGGTCGGCTGGTCCTCCGCCTATCTGGAGGCGCAGGCCTTCGCCTATCTGGCCGTGCTGAGCTGCCTCGGGGAGCCGATCACGTTCCCCTCGACGACCGGAATTCCGGAGCCGCTCACGGGCGGGGTGAAGGCGCTTCCGGCGGGCTGAACGTCGCCCAGGCGAGGCGCGCGGCCATCGCCCGCGCCTCGGACCGGAGGGCCGGCCGGGCCCTGGGCTGGAGGGCGGAGCGCATCAGGGCGATCATCTCGGCGCGCTCGATCATGGCGGCCGGCGGCTCACCGAACAGCGCGGACCACACCTCGACGAAATCGCCCTCGCTCAGCCCGAGCAGATCCCTCTCGGAGCCCTGATACAGCCAACCCACCAAGTCTCTCCCGCGGTGCGGGCCCATCTGGCGGGCTTGCCGTGCAGCTGTGGTGAACAGGGTCGCTCAAATTTGAGCGAAATCCGAGCGCCTGTGGAAAGATCCGCCGAGCGCCCGCGACCCATGCAGGGCGGCTTCAGGCGGCCTGCTCTTCCCGCTTGCCGAGGCGCTTGTCGAGATAGGTGTCGACGGTCGTCATCAGCTCCTCGACCTTGCCGTCGAAGAAGTGATTGGCCCCCTCCGCGATCTGGTGCTCGAGCTGGATTCCGCGCTGCGTCTTCACCTTCTCGGGGTCAGCGGGAAGACTTCGGCGGCGGCTTCACGGCTGTGGTGAACCGCTTCGGCGGGGGCGGCGGCGGCCGATTGGCCGTCGTCCCTTGGTCGCCTGCCTGATCCTTGTTCCCCTGCGGCTGATAGCCTTGAGGGATCGGACGCAAACGGTCGCTCATCGCTCACCTCGCGAGGAATTCTATGTAGCGGATGGACTTGCCCGAGACCAGGATCGACTGCCTGGGCTCACGTTCCGACCAGCTCCCTTCGGCATCGACTTCATACGTGACCTCGAGAAACAGGTCGCGGAAGGCATGATCCGAGGCGGCCAGAGACTCTCCGCCGAACAGACCCGCGACCTGCGAGCCGTCGTCCATCGTCACAAGCAGATAGGTGGGCTCGCGCGTCTGGCCGAAGGCCCAATCCCAGCCGGTCCGGTACGGGCTGAGAGGGCGAAGTCCGATCCGCAGCAGGAGCGAGCGGGTCCAGCCCTGCTGCACGGCAACGCCGAGTAGAACGCCCCCAGCGACCGGAATGATGATCAGCAGGACGAGCCAGACCAGCCACTGGGCCAGTGGGTGAAGCGCGCCGGACCTCAGGCCCAGCCAGATCGGGACGACAACGAACGCGTAGATGACGGACAGGACAACGAAAAGAAGGATGTTGTCCTTGAACGAGGCCTCGATCCGACGGACGAACAGCGAACGAAAGTAGACGGCGAGGAAGCCCGGCACCACGAACTGCAGCAGGAGCAGCAGGTTCTGCGGTGTGAGCTTCCCCACCTCGTCCATGCGGCTGCCTTCAGGCGGCCTGCTCTTCCCGCTTGCCGAGGCGCTTGTCGAGATAGGTGTCGACCGTGGTCATCAGCTCCTCGACCTTGCCGTCGAAGAAGTGATTGGCCCCCTCCACGATCTGGTGCTCGAGCTGGATCCCGCGCTGGGTCTTCACCTTCTCGATCACGGCCATGACCTCCTTCTGGGGAGCCACCCGGTCTTCCGAGCCGTGCACGAACAGGCCCGAGGAGGGGCAGGGCGCCAGGAACGTGAAGTCGAAGCGGTTGGCGGGCGCGGCGATCGAGATGAAGCCCTCGATCTCGGGCCGGCGCATGAGGAGCTGCATGCCGATCCAGGCCCCGAAGGACACGCCCGCGATCCAGCAGGTGCGTGCGTCCGGGTTGACGGCCTGCGCCCAGTCGAGCGCCGCGGCGGCGTCCGACAGCTCGCCCGCGCCATGGTCGAAGGAGCCCTGGCTGCGGCCAACCCCGCGGAAGTTGAAGCGCAGCGCCGAAAAGCCGCGATTCACGAAGCCGTAGAACAGGTTGTAGACGATCTGGTTGTTCATCGTCCCGCCGAATTGCGGGTGCGGATGCAGCACGATGCCGATGGGCGCGCCCTTCTGCTTCGCCGGCTGGTAGCGGCCCTCGATGCGGCCGGCGGGGCCCGTGAACGTGACTTCAGGCATACTCGATGCACCTCTGGCGGACCGGTTTTCCGGGTCTGCCGCGCGAACGAGAACCCGAGTTCCGCGAGCTTGACTCCGGCTGTGACAGGCCGCTAATCTAGTTTAGAAGCGTTCTAAGACGTGAACGAACCGTGGACAGCCGCGTGACGGCGGGTCAGATACGTCTCGCGATCGCAACAGGATATCACGTCCGGGCGGGTGAATTGCAAGATTTTCGTCCGGTCTTGCGGCCCCCCGGTAACCTGAATTGGCATGGCTTCGCCCCGGACCTACCTGGACCACAACGCGACGGCGCCGATCCGGCCTGAGGTGCTGGACGCGGTGACGTCCGTGCTCGCGCGCGGGGGAAACCCGTCCTCGGTCCATGCTGAGGGGCGGGGCGCGCGTGCGCTGGTCGAGCGCGCCCGCGCCCAGGTGGCAGCCCTTGTCGAGGCGCGGCCCGAGGATGTGGTGTTCACGAGCGGCGGCACCGAGGCGAACGCCACGCTGCTGCGCCCCGGCGCCTTGCAGGACGCGCGCGGCCGGCCGGCGACGCGGCTCCTCGCCTGCGCCACCGAGCACGCCTCCGTCCTGTCGGGCCATTCTTTCCCGGCCAACGCCGTCCGCCTGGTCGGGGTGGGCCGCGACGGCCGGATCGACGACGACGACGTGTCGCGCGCGCTCGCCGAAGCGGACGCCGCCGCCCTCGTCTCCGTCCAGGCCGCGAACAACGAAACCGGCGTCCTCCAGCCGCTGGCCGAGATTGCGGCGCGCGTGCACGCCGGCGGGGCCATCCTGCACAGCGACCTCGTCCAAGCGGCGGGACGCATTCCGGTCGACATGGGCGCGCTCGGCCTCGATGCCGCGACGCTCTCCGGGCACAAGCTCGGTGCTCCCGCCGGCATCGGCGCATTCGTCGTCGCACCGGGCCGGGCCGGGCCGGAGCTCCCCTTCGTCCGCGGCGGTGGCCAGGAAGGCCGGCGCCGGGCGGGAACCGAAAACCTCGCCGGCATCGTGGGCTTCGGGGTCGCGGCCGAGATCGCGCTGCGGGATCGCGCCGCGGAGGCGGTGCGGCTCGGCCGCCTGCGCGACCGGGCGGAAGCGGAGGTTCGGCGGCTCGCTCCGGCCGCCGTCGTCTTCGGCGCGGAGGTCGAGCGCAGTCCCAACACGCTCGCGTTCGCGATCCCGGGCGTTTCCGCCGAAACGGCGCTGATGTCTCTTGACCTCGCAGGGGTCGCCGTGTCCTCAGGCTCCGCCTGTTCCTCGGGGAAGGTGGCGCCCTCGCACGTCCTAGCCGCCATGGGCGTGCCGGCCGATCTCGGCCGCGGCGCGATCCGGGTGAGCTTCGGCTGGAATTCACGAGAGGAGGACGTGGTCCGCTTCTCGGAGGCCTTCGAAACCGTGCTGCGCCGCCTATATGACAGAGGACGGGCGTGCGCGGCTTGATCCAGGTCAGAGTCCGACGGTTTTTCCCGGCCCTCCGCGGCCGGCTTTAGGAGACGGCAATGCCTGCAGTGCAGGAGACGATCGATCGGGTAAAGCTGATCGATGTCGATCAGTACAAGTATGGGTTCGAGACCGAGATCGAGATGGAAAAGGCCCCGATGGGCCTGTCCGAGGACATCGTCCGCTTCATCTCGGCCAAGAAGGACGAGCCCGAATGGATGACCGAGTGGCGCCTCGACGCCTATCGGCGCTGGCTCACCATGCGCGAGCCGGATTGGGCGCGCGTCGACTACCCGCCGATCAACTACGACGAGCTGTATTATTACGCCGCCCCGAAGGGGTTCAAGGAAGGTCCGAACTCGCTCGACGATCTCGATCCCGAGATCCTGAAGACGTACGAGAAGCTCGGCATCCCGCTGCGAGAGGTCGAGTTGCTGGAAGGGATCCAGCGCCCGAACGTCGCGGTCGACGCCGTGTTCGACTCCGTGTCTGTCGCCACGACCTTCAAGGCCGAGCTCGCCAAGGCGGGCGTCATCTTCATGCCGATCTCGGAGGCGCTCCGCGAGTACCCCGAGCTCGTTCGGAAGTACCTGGGCACGGTCGTGCCGGCGACGGACAACTTCTTCGCCACCCTGAACTCGGCCGTCTTCTCGGACGGGTCCTTCGTCTACATCCCGCCGGGCGTGCGCTGCCCGATGGAGCTGTCGACCTACTTCCGCATCAACGAGCGCGACACCGGCCAGTTCGAGCGCACGCTGATCATCGCCGACAAGGGCTCGTACGTCTCGTACCTCGAGGGCTGCACGGCCCCGATGCGCGACGAGAACCAGCTACACGCCGCGGTCGTCGAGCTGGTCACGATGGACGACGCCGAGATCAAATATTCCACGGTCCAGAACTGGTACCCGGGCGATCCGGAGACCGGCAAGGGCGG
>JAQGJZ010000460.1 GCA_028290385.1 Enterovirga sp. | reverse complement strand
GCCACGGGCCGTGCGGCGGGCCCGTGCCGCTCCGGCGCCGTCCCGCGCGCCGGCACGGGCCACGGAGGCGGCCCGGGCGGAGGGGCCCGGAAGCAAGGTGACTGCCTGTTACCGGGCGGTCGGCATCCAGGTGGATGCGAGCGGCCGGCCGCTCCGCGACATCGCCGGCGACGACCGCTCCAACGACGCCTTTATCCGCTGCATCGACGGGCGGCTCTGAGCCGCGCCGCTAACGGATCCGCAACGCCTCCCCGGGTAGTCCAAGGCATCTTGGGGGTGACACATGTCTCACGAGGATCTCGCGGCCTGTCGGCGGATGCGGGCGTGCCTCCTGGGCATTGCAGATCTCGACCCCGAGGGCGTGAAGGCCCGCATCGCCGAGATGGACCGGGAGATCGCCCGGCTGGAGCAGGTGCTCGCGCCCGCCGACCCGTGGGGCCGCACGGCGCCCGGCCAGAACCGGATCGAGGTGATCCCGGTCGGCGCCGCGGTCAGAGCAGCCTGAGAAAGCCCGCAAACCGCATCAGGCCTTCCGGCCAGGGCCCAAACCCGCTTTCAGTGTTCAGGTGGCCGGCCTGGCCGGCATCGACGATCGCCGAGCCCCAGGAATACGCGAAGTCTTCCGCCCGGTCATAAGCGCAATACGGATCATCGCGGCTCGCCACCAGCAGCGACGGGAAGGGCAGGGGCTCGCGCGGCAGCGGGCTGAAGGCCGGGTCGATCTCGGGCGGCATGTCGGGCCGCTCCACGTCGGGCAAGCCGACCAGAAACGCGCCGCGCACCGCACGATCGGGCAGGAGCGGCGCCGCATGGACAACCGTCGCGACGCCCAGCGAATGCGCGACCAGGACGACGGGCCGCCGGCTGGCCCTGACCTCGGCCGTGAGTCGCTCGACCCAGGTGCTGAGCACCGGCCGCGTCCAATCCGGCTGCTCGACCCGCCGCGCGGTCGACAGCTTCCCTTCCCAGCGGGTCTGCCAATGGTCGGTGCCAGAGCCGCCAAGGCCTGGGACGATCAGGATGTCGGCATCGGACGTTTTCATGCGACGCAGGTAATACTTCGCCGGCCCTAGGTCGAGGATGCGGCGCCTTCATCGGCGGCAAGCCTCACCATCCCGATCTCCGATTGCGCTCTGCTACCGGAAGTTGCATTCTGGCGCGGGGGGCGGCAATGCCAAAGAACATCGTGATCCTGTCGGACGGCACGGGAAACAGCGCCGCCTCGCTCGCCAAGACGAATGTGTGGCGACTGTATCGAGCGTTGGACCTGGCCGTGCCGGCTGTCGCAGGCGGCACCGCTCAGGTGGCGGTGTACCGTGACGGGGTGGGCACCTCGTCGTTCCGGCCGCTCGCGCTCCTCGGCGGGATCTTCGGCCTCGGGCTCGGCCGCAACATCGTCGATCTCTACAAGTTCCTGTGCCGAACCTACGAGCCCGGCGACCAGATCTACGCCTTCGGGTTCAGCCGCGGGGCCTTCACGGTCCGCGTTCTCGTCGCCTTTGTGCTCAATCAGGGCGTCCTGAAATGCGGAAGCGAGGAGGCTCTCGATCGGTACGCGAACGACGCCTACCGGGCTTACCGGCGCCGCTACAAGCTCCCCGCTTGGGGCACCAAGGTCGATTACGAGAACAGCGACGTGGTGCAAGGGGAGACGGTCGGCTGGGTCGACCGCATCCGAAACGGCCGCGACGCCGTCATCCGCCTCTGGCGCCGATGCATGGGGACGCCGCAATACGACTCGATCCCGCATGTCGAGGTCGAGACGATCCGCTTCCTCGGCGTCTGGGACACGGTTGCGGCCTATGGGCTCCCGCTCGACGAGTTGACCCGCGGGGTCGACGAGTGGGTGTGGCCCCTCTCCATGCCGAACTACACCCTGTCGGCCAAGGTCCTGTGCGCGCGCCACGCCCTCGCGCTCGATGAGGAACGCGACAGCTTCCGGCCACTGCTCTGGGACGAGGGGCCCGAGGCGGAACTGGAGGAGGTCGGGAAGACGGCCAAGGACCGGCTGAAGCAGGTGTGGTTTGCCGGCGTGCACGCGAATGTCGGGGGCGGCTACCCGGACGACACGCTGTCCTATGTGCCGCTCGAATGGATGATGGAGGAGGCGCGGCAGGCAGGGTTGAGGTTCAACGACCGAGCCTTATGCGAGGCCTATCCGCCGCCGAACCCATTCGGCCGGATGTACGATTCGCGGGCCGGCATCGGGGCGTATTACCGCTACCAGCCTCGCCGGATCAGCTCCGTCCTTCTCAGGCCGAAATCAGACACGCTGATCCTCCGCGACCCGCGCCGCGGCAGGCGTGGCTTCCTCCGCCGCGCGATCATTCATGACAGCGTGCTCGAGCGCATCCAGTACGGCCGGGATCATTATGCGCCGGTGAGCATCACGGACCGGTTCTCGGTCGAAGCGGCCGGCCCAGGTGCTGGAGCGACGGCGCGACCTGCCCGCTCGCAAGAGCGCTCCTGGCAGATCTTGTGGAACGACGTCTGGCGCCGGCGTGTGAACTATTTCGCGACCGTCGGTGCCTCGCTGGCCCTCCTGATCTTCCCGCTCTGGCAGTCCGTGTGGCCGCCGACCGCCTGTGTCGGGCCGCAATGCGCGCTCGCCGGGCCCATCCAGTTCGCAGGCGGTCTGCTGCCCGGATTTGCGTCGCCCTGGATCGAGGCCTTCGCGGCAGCTCCGGCGACCTTCGCGGTCGCGGTCCTGGCAATCTGGCTCCTGATGCGACGAGGCCAGTGGCTGAAGCAGCGCATCCGCGACGATGCTCGCGAAATCTGGTTTCCCGAGCCGCGGCAGGAGCGCGGCGCGATGGACCGGATGATCACCAGGCTCCGCTCCAGCCGCGTGTACCAGAAGGTCATCCAGCGCATAAAATGGGTCCTTGCGCCGTCGGTCTTCGGAATCGCTGTTCTGGCCGTTCCCATCCTCGGCGGTCTTGCCTCGCTCTACATCGCGGGCCAGCGAACCGCCCTCGTGCTGGCCGAAAGGTCCGGCAAGATCTGCAGCCAGGGGAGGCAGACGGGCGAGCCTGCGGCCGGAGCATCCGTCACCGCCCATTTCACGGAGGAGTTGTGCTGGCGTACGGCCACGAACGTCACGGCAGGCGAGCGCTATCGCGTCACGCTCACCGTAACGTCCGAATGGTGGGACGGTGACCTTCCCGCATCGCCCCTTGGCTTCACGAACGACCGCCTGCCGTGGACGCTGCGATGGGCGCCGCTGGTTCGACGTTCCATGGGCGATCGCTGGTTCCAGCCGATCCTCCGGATCGAGACGCCGGGCGGGCCGCCGCACCTTCAGGCGCTTGAGTTCTCGTGCGCCTGCGGGAGCGGGGCCGAACGGGGGACCTACGTCGCGGACTTCACGGCTCCGGCAAGCGGGCGCGTGAGCCTCTTCGTCAACGATGTCGCGCTCGGAGCGTTCGGCATCGATCCGCAACGCTACGCGAACAACCGGGGCAGCGCCGATCTGGCGATCAGCCCCCTGGCGCCGGCCAAGGGGCCAGGAGGGCCCTAGGCGGGCCGCTGCTCAGGCAGCCCCGAACACCCGCGCGAAGATCGTGTCGACGTGCTTGAGGTGGTAGCCGAGGTCGAACAGCTCCTCGAGCTCCGTCGCCGACAGCTTTGCCGAGACCTCCGCATCGGCCTTCAGCAGCGTGAGGAAGTCGCCCTCGCCGCGCCAGACCGGCATCGCGTTGCGCTGCACCCAGGCGTAGGAATCCTCGCGGCTGACGCCCCGCTGGGTCAGGGCGAGCAGCACGCGCTGGGAGTGGATCAGCCCGCCGAGCCGGTCCAGGTTCTTGCGCATGTTGTCCGGGTAGACGAGCAGCTTGTCGACGACGCCCGTCAGGCGCGCGAGCGCGAAGTCGAGCGTCACGGTCGCGTCCGGCCCGATCATCCGCTCGACCGACGAGTGGGAGATGTCGCGCTC
>JAQGJZ010000420.1 GCA_028290385.1 Enterovirga sp. | reverse complement strand
CGATCGGGCCAAAGCCCAAGCTGAAGCCGAAGCGCACCGGCCACGGGTAAGCCCGGGGCGTCCGAGAGCGCGAACCGCCGCCCGGCCGCCCGGCTGCCTCGGCGCGAGGGGTGCGGGCGGCTGCCCATCGGCGCATGCCGCTTGCCATATGGGCGCATATGCACCTATATGGCCCGCCGCATGGGCTGGCGGCGCAGAACGCTCCATGTCGTCCATCCCCAAACCCGACCTGTGCAATGCGCTCGCGATCCGCAAAGCGGCGCGTCACATCACAGGGCTGTATGACCGCCACCTCGCCGGCACGGGCTTGAAGGTGACGCAATACTCGGTCCTGGCCCACCTGCGGGGCCTCGGTCCGCGGACGATCAACGAGCTCGCCGCCATCATGGCGACCGACCGCACCACGATGGGCCGCAACATCCGGCCGCTCGAGCGGGATGGTCTGGTCTCCGTCACGCCCGATCCCCGCGACGCGCGGCGCCGCGCCCTCGCGCTCACGGATCTCGGCCTCGCGCGCCTGCAGGCCGCCAGGGCCGGCTGGGCCGCCGCCCAGGCGAGGTTCGACGAGGCCTACGGCCCGGAGCGCGCCGCCGCGCTTCGCGAAACGCTGGCCGGCGTCATCGCGCTCGATTTCGACACGGCCCGCTGAGCGGCCCGGAGATCCCCATGCTCTCCTCTGTTCTGGCGCCGATCATGGCGCGCCGCGGCATCCATTACGGCTGGGTGATGACCGGCCTGACCTTCCTGGTCATGGTCGTGACGGCCGCTGCCATGGGCAACCTCGGCGTGTTCCTCGTGCCGCTGCAGAAGGAATACGGCTGGGACACGGCCTCGATTTCCGGCGCGCTCGCAGTGCGGCTGCTGCTGTTCGGGTTCATGGGCCCCTTCGCGGCGGCGCTGATCCAGCGCTACGGCCTGCGCCGGATCGTAACCGTCGCGCTGGCGCTCATCGTGGCAGGCCTCGGCCTCTCGACGACCATGAACCAGCTGTGGCAGCTCTGGATCTATTGGGGCCTGCTGACCGGGATCGGCACCGGCCTGACCGCCATGGTGCTGGGCGCCACCATCGCCAACCGGTGGTTCGTGAAGCGCCGCGGCGTCGTGCTCGGCCTGCTGACAGCCAGCTCCGCGACCGGCCAGCTCGCCTTTCTGCCGCTTGCGGCCATGATCGCGGACAGCGCGGGCTGGCGCATGGCGGTCATCCCGGTCGTGATCGCCTGCGCGGTGGCCGGTCTGCTCATGCTGCTGCTCGGGCGGGACCATCCCTCCGAGGTCGGCCTTCCGGCCTACGGCGAAACGAAGGTCGCGCCGCCGCCCCCGCCACCCTCAAGCAATCCCTTCAAGACGGCGTTCCTGGTGCTCGGGGATGCGTCCCGCAATCCGGCCTTCTGGGTCCTGTTCTTCTCGTTCTTCGTATGCGGGCTGTCCACGAACGGCCTCGTCCAGACACACTTCATCCCGCTTTGCCTCGATTTCGGCATGCAGAACGTCGAGGCGGCGTCGGTTCTGGCGATGATGGGCGCCTTCGACTTCGTCGGCACCGTCCTGTCCGGCTGGCTGTCCGACCGCTATGACAGCCGCAAGCTGCTCGCCTGGTATTATGGGCTGCGCGGGCTCTCGCTCCTGTTCCTGCCCATGTCGACCTTCTCGTTCTATGGGCTGACCATCTTCGCGGTCTTCTACGGGCTCGATTGGATCGCGACCGTGCCGCCCACCGTAAAGCTCGCAGGCCAGGAATTCGGCCGCGAGAAGGCCGCGCTGGTCTTCGGCTGGGTCTTCACCGGGCACCAACTCGGCGCCGCAACGGCCGCCTTCGGGGCCGGCATCAGCCGCGACGCCCTCGCGAGCTATCTGCCCGCCTTCTACACGGCAGGGGCCGCCTGCATGCTGGCCTCGATCGCCGTGCTGATGATCCGGCAGAACCCCGCCCCGAGGGGGACACCCCAGGCCGCGTGACCGTTCCGCCCCGGGCACTGGCCTGCTAGGCTCGGCGGGTCGATCAAGGAGCCTTCATGGCGATCACGCGCCGGGACTTTTGCGCCTTCGCGGCGGGGGCGGCCATTCTGGCCGGCCTGCCTCGCGTGGCATTCGCGCAGAGCGGTGACGTCGTCGTCTTCGCGGCCGCAAGCCTGAAGACCGCCCTCGACGACATCTCGGCCGCCTGGACCCGCGAGACCGGAAAGCGCGCCCGCACCTCCTATGCCGGCTCCAACACGCTGGCGAAGCAGGTCGAGGCCGGCGCCCCCGCCGACCTCTTCCTCTCGGCCGATCTCGACTGGATGGACTACCTGTCCGAGCGCGGCCTGATCCGGCCGGAGACGCGGCTGAACCTGCTCGCGAACCGCCTGGTCCTGGTCGCCCCCAAGGACTCGAAGGTGGAGGCGAGTCTCGCGCCCGGCCTCGATCTCAGGGCGGCGCTCGGGGATGGCCGGCTCGCGATGGCCAATGTCGACGCCGTGCCGGCCGGCAAGTACGGCCGCCTCGCGCTGGAGAAGCTGGGCGCCTGGGCGGGCGTAAAGGACCGCGTCGCGCAGGCGGACAATGTCCGCGCCGCCCTGCTGCTCGTCGGCCGGGGCGAGGCGCCGCTCGGCATCGTGTATCGCACCGACGCCGCCGCCGAGCCGAACGTCCGCATCGTCGCGACATTCCCGGAGGACCTGCATCCGCCGATCGTCTACCCGGCCGCCGTCACGCGCGAGTCGCGCAACCCGGAGGCCCAGGCCTTGCTTGGGTTTCTGCGGGCCCCCGGCGCACGGGAGGCTTTCGGGAAACACGGCTTCGCGGTCCTCGGTGGGCCCTCGTCCGGCTCGTGACGGACTGGCTCACGCCCGAGGAATGGGGGGCGGTTCGGCTCAGTCTGCTGGTGTCCACCACGGCCACCGCCGCGAGCCTCATTCCGGCGATCCTGGTCGCGCATGCCCTGGCGCGCGGGCGGTTCTGGGGCCGCGGGGCGCTGGACGTGCTCGTCCACCTGCCGCTGGTGCTGCCGCCCGTGGTGACGGGCTATCTCCTGCTGCTCGGGTTCGGCCGGCGCGGGCCGATCGGGTCGTTCCTGGCCGAGACCTTCGGGATCGTGTTTGCGTTCCGCTGGACGGGCGCCGCGCTCGCCTGCGCCGTGATGGGGTTTCCCTTGATGGTCCGGGCGATCCGCCTTTCGCTGGAGGCGGTCGATCGCGGGCTCGAGGAGGCCGGCGCGACCCTGGGAGCCGGGCCGGTGCTCGTGTTCCTTCTCGTCACCCTCCCGCTCAGCCTGCCGGGCATCATCGCGGGCGCAATCCTCTGCTTTGCCAAGGCGATGGGTGAGTTCGGCGCCACCATCACGTTCGTGTCCAACATCCCGGGCGAGACCCAGAC
>JAQGJZ010000406.1 GCA_028290385.1 Enterovirga sp. | reverse complement strand
AGCGCCTTTGTCCGGTCGCCCCTGACCGGCTGGGTCGCGGTCGCGGCGGTCGACCGCCGGCAGATCGACAAGCTTTCCAAAGGCTCGGTCTGGGCCACCATCGCGGCCGGCGGCCTCAGCCTGATCCTGGCCGGCATCCTGGCCGTGTTCATCGTCCACACCGTGATGGAGCGGCGCGTCAGCGAGGAGCGACTGGCCGCCTCCCGGGCGCTGGGCGAGCTCGATGCTCGGCTTCTGAAGACGACCCAGGAGGCGCTCGGAGAACAGCGCAAGGCGTCGTCGGAGCGCGAAGTGCTGCTCCGCGAGATCTATCACCGGGTGAAGAACAATCTGCAGATCGTGCAGAGCCTGCTGCGGCTCGGCTCGCGCGAACTCAGCCCCGAGCAGCGGGAGCCGTTCGAGAACGCGGTGCGCCGCATCGGCGCGATGGCCCGCGTCCATACGCTGCTCTACAACTCTCCCGACCTCGCCTCGATCGACTTCAAGGTCTATCTCGACGAGCTCTTGGGCGAGCTTTCCGATGCCTTCGGGGCCGAAGAGCGCGGTATCGAGGCCGTTCTGGACGCGGAATCGATGCGGGTCCCGCTCGACACCGCGGTGCCCCTGGCCTTTATCGCGGTCGAGTTGCTGACCAACGCGTATCGGCATGCCTTCCCGCCAGGCCAGGGCGGCCGCATCACGGTCGAGATCCGGCGCGACGATCCGTTCGGCACGCTCCGCATCGAGGATAACGGCATCGGCTTCGACCGCGGCGCGGCCCCGAAGCGGCGCCTCGGCCTCACCATCGTCCGCAAGCTCGTTCAGCAGATCGGCGGCGGCATCGAGGAGCCTCAGAGCGGGCCCTCCTCGTTCCTGATCCGCTTCCCGCTCGACCATGTCGAGCAGGGCAACCTGAAGGGGATGCGGCTCGGCGCGGTGACTTGATGTCGGGGTTTGCGCTTCACATATCCCAGCAGCGGGAGGAGATGCCGACAGGGTCTCTTCTTCGCGAAGTGCCACATCTGGGCTTCGTTAGATGTCTCGTGTCTCGCCCTTCGGGCATCCTTTCCTTCTCGGCTTTGACGAGATCGAGCAGACGCTCGATCGGATCGCCAAGGCCGCCAATGACGGGTACCCGCCCTACAACATAGAACGCATACCGCGCTCGCCGGATGGCCCGGAACGCCTGCGCATCATGCTGGCGGTCGCCGGGTTCACGCCGGATCAACTCGACATCCAGGTCGAGGAAAACCAGCTCGTGGTGCGTGGTCGGCAGGTCGAAGACAAGACCCGGCAGTTTCTTCACCGCGGGATCGCGGCCCGCCAGTTCCAGCGGACGTTCCTCCTGGCCGACGGCATGGAGGTGCTGGGCGCAGATCTTTCGAACGGACTTCTGTCGATCGATCTCGCCAGGCCGGAACCGGCGCGGATCGCTCGGCGTATCGAGATTGTCTCACGCGACTAAGCGAGGCCTAGCCGTTCGTCATGGAGGCTGAATTGTCCACGCAGAATGTAAACACCCCCGAGACCCGGCTCGATCCTCGCGCTTTCGCGGCGCTTGGCGAGGGCCAGATCGCCTACGTGAAGCCGATGCGTTCGGACGAGGTGAAGCGACTGTTTCCGCAGGCGCCCGATCTCGCCCCCGACCTCGAGCTGTTCGCGCTCCTGTCCGCCAGCGGGACGCCCATCCTGCTCACTGACTCGCGCGACGCTGCCCTGGCCAATGCCTGGGCGCAGGATCTGCGCACGGTCGGCCTCAACTGAGCTCGGCCGTGACGCGCCGGAGAATGGCCTCGGCGGCTCGCGTGAGCCGGTCGAGGTCCTCCGGCCGCGAGAGCCGGTGGTCCCCGTCCTTGATCAGCGTCAGCTGAACGTTCTCGCCCGGCAGGCGCTCGACAAAGCTCAGCGCATGCTCCCACGGCACGTCGACATCGCGCATGCCCTGGAGAATATGGATCGGGCTGTTCGTCCTGATCGGCGCCCCGAGCAGCAGATTGTTGCGCCCGTCCTCGATCAGCGCCCGCGTGATCGGATAGGGCTCGTCCGAATAAAGCGACGGGCGGTGGTAGACGCCGTCGCGCTCGATCGTGGCGCGGATATCGGCCGGAAAGGCGTCCCACATCAGCCGTTCGGTGAAATCGATCGCGGGCGCGATCAGGATCAGCCCTGCGGGCGCGCGTTCGCCACATTCCGCCGCTAGGCGGGTGGCAGCCAGCGTGGCGATCCAGGCGCCCATCGAGGAGCCGACCAGGATCGGGCGTGCTGGTGCATGGGCGGCCAGGACGGCCAGCCCCTCCTCGAGCCAGCGCGAGATCGTGCCGTCAGCGAATGAGCCCTCCGACTCGCCATGCCCCGAGTAATCGAAGCGAATGAAAGCGCGGCTGTTCGCGGCGGCCCAGGCATCGAGCGCCTCCGCCTTTGTGGCCCGCATGTCGGACCTGAACCCGCCGAACCACACCACTGGCGGCTGGGCCCCTTCGCGTGCGAGCACGGCGATGCGGCGCGCGTCGCGACCCTGTCCCACCTCGATCCAAGACGTCATGGTTAACCGAACCTCAACTCAGGCCGGCCAGGGTTGCGATCCCATGGCCACCGCCATTCTCTCCCTATACCCGTGATCACCGCCTCGCGACCGGCTTCCGCCTTCCCTCGTGCGAGCACTCACCCGCTTGCCGGGCGCACGATCCTGCAGATCATCCCGGAGCTGGACGCCGGCGGCGCGGAGCGTACCGCGATCGACGTCGCGGCCGGGCTTGCCGAGATCGGCGCCCGCGCGCTCGTCGCCAGCGAAGGCGGCCGGCTCGTCGGCGAGCTGCAGGCGCATGGCGGGGTCTGGATCCCCTTCCCGGCCGGCACCAAGAGCCCGTTCGCCATGCTGGCGAATGTGCGCAAGCTGGCGCGAATCGCCTACCACGAGCGCGCCGACCTCATTCATGCGCGCTCGCGCGCTCCCGCCTGGGTCGGCCTCGGGGCGGCGCGCAGCCTCGGCATCCCGTTCGTCACCACGTTCCACGGCGCCTATGCCGGACGCTCCGGTCCCAAGCGCCTTTACAATTCCGTGATGGCGCGCGGCGACGTCGTGATCGCGAATTCCGGCTTCACGGCCGGCCTCGTCAAATCCGTCTACGGCACGCCGCCGGAGCGGATCGTGACGCTGCAGCGCGGCACCGACCTCGCCGAGTTCTCGCCGGCCGCGGTTGCGGCCGAACGGGTGGACGCGCTGCGCCGCAAATGGGAGGTCGCGCCGCACGAGCGGATCGTGCTCCTGGCGGGACGGCTGACCGGCTGGAAGGGCCAGAAGGTTCTGATCGAGGCCGCAGCACGGCTGCGCCGACGCGGCGTGCGCGACATCGTCTACATCCTGGCCGGCGACCACCAGGGCCGGGACGGCTACGTGAAGGAGCTGGACCGGCTCATCGGCGAGCGCGGGCTCACGGGCATCGTGCGCCGCGTCGGCCATTGCACGGACATGCCCGCGGCCTATCTGGCGGCGTCCATCGTGGCCGTGCCCTCCACCGAACCGGAAGCGTTTGGGCGCGTCGCCGTGGAAGCGCAGGCGATGGGCACGCCGGTTGTCGTGTCCAATCTCGGCGCCGTTCCGGAAACGGTGCTAGCCCCGCCCGAGGCGACGCCGGCGCGCCGCACGGGATGGCGGGTGCCGGCCGGCGACGCCGACGCCCTCGCGGAGGCGCTGGACGAGGTTCTGTCGCTCGGCGCGAGCGCCCAGGAAGGCCTCGCCCAGCGTGCGCGCACGCATGTCGAGCAGCATTTCTCACTGGAGGCGATGATTTCGGGCACGCTCGCCGTTTATGGCGAGCTCCTCGCCGCCCGTCGCAAAGCCTAGGAGACCCCAGATGGGCGCCGCGCTTCAGCGCTTTTTCGGGGGCTCCCCCCTGGCCGTTCTGTTCAAGCTGCTGTTTCTGTCGCTCGTCATCGGGGCGATCATGGCGGGGTTCGGCTTCACGCCCATGACCCTGCCGTCGCGCATCATGGCGGCGGCGCGCTCGCTGGCCAATCTCGGCTTCGGGGCCTTCCGCAATGTCGGCGCCTACATCCTGACCGGGGCGATCGTGGTGATCCCGATCTGGCTCTTGATGCGCTTCATGGGCAAGGGGCGCTGAGGGGGCCGATCAGGCCCCGAGCACCTTCCAGACGCCGGACGCGGTCGCGACCGGCCGCTCTCCCACCTTCAGCTTGCAGGCCATGAAGATGAGCGAGCGCGTCTGCCGCACGATCTCGCAATGGGCCTCGACGAACTCGCCCTGCTGAACGGCGGCGAGGAAATGCGTGTCGAGCTGAACCGTCGCCTGCGGACGGCCGCCATTGGCGCGCGCGGCAGTGACGCCGAGCGATTGGTCGGCGAAGGCCAGCAGCATGCCCCCATGCACGATTCCGCCGTGGTTCAGGTGGCAAGCCTCGGCCCGAAAGCCGAACA
>JAQGJZ010000397.1 GCA_028290385.1 Enterovirga sp. | reverse complement strand
ATTCAACCCTAGCGAGGTCGTTCCTGAATTCAATGCGGACGTAGGAACGAAGAAGGGCGAAAAGGTCGACTACGCTATCTGTTCTTCTGGAAAGGTAGCGATGCTCATCGAGTGCAAGCCTTCTTCGGCAGAGCTAAACATCAATCACGCTGGGCAGCTGTTTCGGTATTTCAGCGTGACCGATGCGCGCCTGGCTGTTCTGACGAATGGGGTGCGGTACCAGTTCTATTCAGACGTGGAGAAGCCCAATAGGATGGACGACCGTCCCTTCTTTACGTTCAGCATGGATGCGATAAAGCCGACCGACATCAAGACGCTTGAGAAGTTCGCCAAGGGTGCCTTCGACATCGAAAAGATCGTCCAGGAGGCTGGTAGCTTAAAGACACAGTCGCTCCTACGAAAAGAGATCGAAAAGGAGCTTGCAGAGCCTTCGGACGAGTTCGTGCGCATGATGGCAACTCGCGTCCACGAGGGCCGGGTCACGCTGGCCGTGAGGGACAGCATCGCCCGGATGCTCGGTCCGACGATTGCCGCCGTTATCCGGGATCTCGTGAATGAGCGCCTTTCATCGGCACTGAATGCGTCCGCGCCAGCGCAGGCGGAGGTGGAAGGGGCGGTAGAGCCGGCCGAGGAGGCGGTGATAACCACCCAAGAGGAGCTCTCGGGCTTCCACATCGTTCAGGCGATCGCATCGAAATTGGTGGATCCGAAGCGGATCGTTATGAGAGACGCGAAATCATACTGCGCGATACTCCTGGACGACAACAACCGGAAGACAGTAGCCCGTCTCCATTTCAACGGCATTGCAACCAAGTATTTCGGAACGTTCACGGGCAAGGACGAGAGCCGCCATCTGATCTCCGAGCTTACGGAAATCTACCGCTATTCATCCCAGGTTGAGGCGCGTTTGCGCGAGTTGGATGGCAGCACCGCTGCGTGAAGCTCTATGCGTCGGCGGCGAGCCGAAGCAGCGCGTCGACCCTCGAGGTTTAGCGCGGCGTTGGGCCTGATTAGCCCCCCGCTCCGTCCCGACGTTGATGCGGGTGGCGGGCGTGGGCGGCGAGGGGGTTCACTCGGGCATCGCAGCGGCGTTCCCGCTGCTGCCGCCCCGAGGCGAAACTCGGGATCCTATCCTTGTGTCGGTCTGTTAACGAGGCGCAGTTCCAAGACGCAATTTCATCGCCCCAACGGCCATTCCGATAGTCGGTATGTCGAAGTCCGCTTCTGAATCTCGCCCAGAGGTCCAAAAGAGCTTCTTGCTGCCGCTGCCCAGGGTCTCAAGATACCAGCGGCTCGCGGCGGCGGAACTCGCGGCCGTGATGCAGGTTGCGCGGGTCCGGTCCGCGGCGCAGGAGCGCAAGGGCGGCCCGGACGATCTCGGGCCGCGGGTGTAGCCGTGGCGCGCTCACCCAAGCTGAAGGTGTTTTGCGCGCCGATGGGCTTCTATGACGCCCTCATCGCAGCCCCGAGCCAAAAAGCAGCCCTGAAGGCATGGGGCACGACGACGGACCTGTTCGCGGCCGGTCGAGCCCACGCCGTGGAGGATCCGAAACTACAAAAGCTGGCGCTCGCGACCCCCGGCGAGGTGGTGAAGCACTCGCGCGGTGATGAAGCCGAGATGTTGCAGGACATTGCGCGGGAGGAGCGTCGCCCGGCCCGCGGCAACAAGGCGAAAGCACCGCCGCCGGCGGCGAAACGGCCCGCCACGGACCCGTCGAAGCTTGAACAGGCAGGGCGCGAACTGGACGCGGCCAGGCGGGAGCTTGCGTCGCAGCTTGCCGACATCGAGCGGCGGCGAGCGGAACTCGACGCGGAGGAGCGGACAACAAGGTTGGACGGAGAAGCCCGCGTGTTCGAGCTCGAGCGGGTACGGGATCGGGAAAAGCGGGCCTACGAACACGCTGCAGCGCGGCACAAGTGACCTCGGACCGGCTGCACCCCGTGCGGCGACTGCCAACCGAGGAATACGTCGAAGGTATCAGCGGGTTCGCCCGGCTGATCAGCCTACATTCGGGGCCAAGAGGAGGGAGCTCACATCGTCACTCAAGCCAGAATGCCGCCCGCTTTCGGCATTGTTCATGTGACGCTCGAGTCCGTGATCATCAGCTGCGACGACGTTTACGCGAGCTTTTTGGGCAGGCCGCGCGAGGAGGCGATCGGACGCCGCATCGCCGAGTTCATCGGCGAGGACGTCGGGGCCGGCGGGGGGCCGGAGACGATGATCAGCATCCTCGTTCGGACAGGAGAGCCGATATCGATCCGTCGGACCTTCGTGCGCCCTGACGGGACCAAGCTTCCCTGCTGCTTTCAGCTGTGCCTGGTCCGAGATGCGGAAGGCCGCCCTCAGAGCGTCGTCGGGATAGGTCAGGTCGCCCTGGATTCTTGCTGACGCTCGTTGGCGTCGATGGGGCATCGAGAGCCCGTCAGGGTCGGGGCGATCAGCCCGGCAGGGCGTGAGCTGTAAGGGCCTTGCTCGACGGCAAGGGGGGGGCGTCGCCCTTGCACCCGCGGTCGCGCTAGTTCGCTGAAATCAAAGGCGAAAGCGGTGGTAGCGGAGGAGGGACTCGAACCCCCGACACGAGGATTATGATTCCTCTGCTCTAACCAGCTGAGCTACTCCGCCGTCGGCGGCTACCGAGAGGCGCCGTATATTGACCGGGACGGGCCGGTGTCAAGGAATTCGGACGGGTCGGATGCAATCTTCGGGGGCGAAATGTGCCGCCCCTGCGGATGCGGTCCGGATCAGCGCCCCGGCATGGTGGCGATCCGCAGCGCAAACGCCCCGAACACGCCCGCAAAGGCGTAATCGATGGCCCGCATGGCGCGCGGGTGCCGGGTGAGAATCGCGATGGTGCGCTCGGCCCCGAGCACCAGAATCGCCGCCAGCGGCGTGGAGAACGCGACGAAATACAGCCCGAGGAAGACGAGCTGGCCGGCCGCGTTGGCGTTCCTGGGATCCACGAATTGCGGCAGGAAGGTCACGAAGAACAGCACGATCTTCGGGTTCGTGAGGTTCACGCCGAAGCCGAGCAGAAAGGTGCGCCAGGCGGACACCTCCTGCCGGCCGGTCTCGCGCAGCCGGAGCGCCGAGCCGTTGCGGATTGCATCCACGGCGAGCCAGAGCAGGTAGGCGGCACCGACCAGCTTCAGAACCGCGAACGCGGTCGCGGAGGCCGCCAGCAGCGCCGACAGGCCGATCGCCGCGAGCAGCGTGTGGATGCAGCACCCGGTCATCGCCCCGAGCATGGCGAGCAGCCCGGCCCGCCTGCCGCCCGCGATCGTCTTCGCCAGGAACAGGCTCATATCCGGCCCGGGCGTGATGAACAGGACGAAACAGGCGAGCGTGTAGGCGGCGAGCACCTCCGGCGCGGGCACGATTCCGGCGAACGGGGACATCGGCTTTCCTAGTTCTTGATCGGCTCGATCTTGGCCGCCTTGATGATGTCCGCCCAGCGGGTCACGTCCGCCTGCTGGAAGGCCGCGAAGGCTTCGGGCTCGCGCCAGTTCAGGCTCATGCCCTGCTTGGCGACGCTCGCCTGCACGTCCGCCTTGTCCAGCGCGGCCTTGATGACGTCGCGGTAGCGGGTGCGGATCGCAGGCGTGATGCCGGCCGGCGCGAAGATCGCGCACCACGCGTCGGCCTCGACGCCGGTCACGCCGGCGCTCGCCAGCGTCGGCAGGTCCGGCAGGTGGGAGGAGGGGCGAGGCGAGGCGACGGCGAGGGCACGGAGCTCCTGTCCCTGGACCTGGCCCAGCACGGTCGGGACCGTCGCGAAGCTGAGGTCGACACGCCCGCCGATCAGGTCCTGCAGCATGGGCGCGGCGCCGCGATACGGCACGTGGACGAGGTTGATGCCCGTTCTCGCCTTGAACAGCTCCATGGTGAGGTGGGACGCGGAGCCGAGGCCCGTCGAGGCGCAGGTGAGCTCGCGCCCGGGCGTGCGGGCGAGGGCGAGAAGCTCGGCAACGTTCGATGCTGCGAGGTCCTTGCGGGTCACCAGCAGGTGCTGCAGGTCGGCAAGGCCGCCGAGGGTGGTGAAATCCTTCACCGGGTCGTAGCCGCCGCCGTCGGGCAGGAGCGAGATGTTGGTGGCGTGCGTCTGGTTCGTCGAGAGGACCAGCGTGTGGCCGTCCGGTTCGGCCCGGGCGACGCGGCGGGTGCCGAGCGCGCCTGAGGCGCCGGGCTGGTTCTCCACAACGACCGATTGACCCAGGGGGCCCTGGATCTCCTGCGCCACGATGCGGGCCAGCACATCCACGGCGCCGCCGGCCGGATAAGGAACGACGATCGTGACGGTCCGGCTCGGGGCCCAGCTCCCCTGGGCCGAGGCCCGGGGCAGGGAGGCGACGCCTGCGGCCGCGCCAGCCACTCCCAGCAATGCGCTCCTACGTGTAATCACCCTCTTGCTCCCGATTCTCGCACAGGCCAGCCGATCCGGTTCCGGCGCGATTGCTTCGGAG
>JAQGJZ010000390.1 GCA_028290385.1 Enterovirga sp. | reverse complement strand
TCGGCCGGAGCGGGCGGCATGATGATCGGCTTCGGCAATTAAGGCCGGCCGGGACAGCCTGATCGCGACGTTCCAGCCCGTGGCTTGCAACCGAAAAGAAGTGGTTCGTCGCGCGGCGGTGCCGCCGTCTCGCGTCCGGCCGAACTCAGTGGCTGCTCAGGGATGCTGCGGTCGGCATCGGGGTGACGGCAGCCCGGCTGCCGTGCCTTTCGGGCTTTCGGGGCAGCCGCAGGGGGCCCGTGCGGAGATCTGCGGGAGGCTCGCCCGGGCCTGCCGGACCGGCCCCAGGCCCCGGCGATGAGGCTCAGCGCGCCCCTGTGGAGCCTAAGAACTATGACGGGCCGTGGCCGGCTCAGGCCGGCTCAGGCCTGCGCTCCGGGTTTTGATGCAGGTAGGTCGCGTCGAACTCTCCGGCCGCCGCGAGGCCGCCCCAGTTGTGGATGGTGAGCTTGCCGCGCTCGAACGAGACGAGGTCCTTGCCCCGCAGGTCCTGAAGCGCCCGGTTGGTGTGGACCGAGGAGAGTCCCAGGGCGTCGCCGAGCTCCTCCTGCGTGATGGGCAGCGGCACCGCGCCGTCTGCTGCCATGCCGATCGCCTCCAGGCGGGCGAACATCTCGCAGAAGAAGTGGGCGATCCTGGCCGGCGCGCGCCGCTGACCCAGCCCGACCATCCATTCCCGGAAGATCGCCGCGTCGATGAGGGTCTCGCGCCAGAGAGCCCCGGCGATGCGCGGAAACGCCGTGACGACGTGATAAAGATCCTGGTGCTGGATGAACCCCAGTTTGGATGGCGTCACGGTCGCGAGGCTGTGGTCCAGCGTCTTGAGGTACAGGCTCTGAAGATCCGGGATCTCCCCCGGGATGTGGAAGGCAAGGATCTGCCGGCGCGTCTCTCCGACGAGCTTGTAGCGCAGAAGAAATCCCTCCAGCAGCAGGCAGCAATGGGACGGGCGGTCGCCTTCGCGGACGATGTCCTGATCCGCGCCGAAATCCCGGAGCATCACGGGCAGGCTCAGAAGCGCATCCCGCTCGCTCGCCGAGAGATCAACGACCGTCTCCAACTTGCGGATGAGAGCATCGGTTGTGACTTTGGTCATCAGAGCGCCGGTGCTGCGTGCGTGGCGAGCCGGTGCGGTGCGCCGGTTCGCCCGAACAGGGCGCGCTCCCGGTGCCGGACGCAAGTGGCGCGTCCGGTCAAATCTCGGAACGGCAAGACATAGGCGGCGGGCGAACGGTGCATCACCATGCAGTCTGGGTCCCGTGTCGCGCCATGGAGGATGTTCATCCGGACCGAAGATCTTCGCGCTGCGTTCACCGAGACCGAGCCGCTTCGGCGTATCCTGCCAGGGGAGCCGGGCGCAACCGGCAGATTGCCTGGATGGCTCTCGCCGCCGGCCGTGTTATCATCGATCGACCACTCGCCCGCGGGCCTTCTCGCGTGTCAATTTGGCGCGCCGTCCAGGCTGCCGTTGCGCGTCCCGGGAAGGGCCGCGCGGTGCTCGATACTCCGGCGGGCCGGAATGCGGGACAGCGTCGGCGTCGCCCACGCCTGCCAAGGCCCGCCACCGCGCAGGGCTTCGAGCGCGCAGGTCTCGGCTGCAGGTGCGATTGGGGTTGACGCCGCGGCGGTCCACTTCCAACCCTGTCCTGAGCAAAAGGCAACGGGACCGCTGGCATGTCAGAGCGTAGAGAGCTGTACCGAAGCCCCAACGGGGATGCTTGGTTCCTCGGGCGCGAGCCGCAGACCGGGCGTGCTTTCGTTATTCATCAGCCGAACGCGGCATCAGGCGGCCGCATGACCCACATCGAATTAGGTGCCTTTCTGGCCGACATGCCATCGGGTCCGCAGCACCAGGCCCTCTTGCGCCTGATCGGGGCCCTGGTCGAAATCCCGCCCTTCGCGGACGAGACGGAGAGCGGGGCGCCCACCGGGCGCATCGGCTGAGCCGCCTGACCATACGCTCGGGCGCCGGGCCGCTCGATGCGCGCCGGTCGCTCCGGGCGCGGCGCTAGGATGATTCCGTTCGCGCGTTTGTAGGATGTTAGATAGCCTGCCTGGATCGTCAGCATGTCGTTCTGGGCGCTGATGACTGAGAGCCGGTGCGCTCCCGCCTGCTTGATCAGGGGGAGCCTCGTGCCTCGCTATTTTTTCAACGTCGTCGACGGACGCTTCCTGCCCGACCTGGAAGGGACGCCGATGTCCGGCCTCGATGCGGCCAAGGACGAGGCCGTCCGGACGGCGGGCGAGATGCTGCGCGACCTCAGAAACTGGGGCGGCAGCGAGTGGCAGATGCACGTCTCCGACGAATCCGGCACCACCCTCATCAAGCTCACCTTCTCGGCCAAGGTAATCGCCGCGGAATAGCCGCTCAGTGAGCGGCGCGTCTGTTCTCCCCGGACCGCAAGCCTTCAACATGCAGGTAGTCAGCCGAGAAATCGCTGAAGTCCTTCAGCGCCTCCCAGTTGTGAATCGTGAGGCGGTGCCCGTCCAGGCTGATGAGCCCGGATCCGCGCAGGTCCTGGAGCGTGCGGTTGAGGTGCACGGCGCTGAGACCGACCGCATCGGACAATTGGTCCTGCGTCAGGGGCAGCGCGTAGGAGTTTCCATCCGTCATCTCGACCGTGGCGAGCCGGACCAGCAACTCGCAGAAGAGATGCGCCAGCCGCTCCTCGGCTGAGCGCGCGCCGAGGCCGACGGTCCACTCCGCCGAGATCGCATTCTCCACGAAGGTCAGCCACCAGAACACGTCGCGGATCGCCGGGCGGCTCTCCATGATCTCGCGCAGCCGCGCGTGCGGCAGGACCGAGATCGTGCAGGACGTGAGGGCGACAACCCCGAAATGGGTGCGGTTGAGCAGCAGGGCGTCGATGTCACACAGGTCGCCCGGGATGAGAAGCGCCGGAAACTGACGCCGGCCGTCCCGGAGCAGCCGGTAACGCGCGGCCCAGCCCGACTGCACGATGTGGATGTGTTCTGTTCCGCGCCCTTCGGCCTGGATATCCGAATGGGCCGGGACGGTCTGAGGGCCCGTGCAGGCCGCTTCGAGGATCTGCAAATCGTCTTCGGAGAGGCTGCTCAGCAGACGGAGGCGGGCAATCAGAGGGTTCGTCATAGGGGAGCGTGTGGTCAAGCGGACGCGGCTTCGAGAGAGCTGGATGGAAGAGCGGACCGGCATTAAAGCCCTCTCGGGCGTCAATAACAAAGGTTTAGCGGCCGCATCTTCAAGCGGCTGGACCTGGACGCCGAAGTGAAACGTTAGTGAGAATTCGAGCGCAGAACACGGGGGTCAGCCACCGTACGGTGCGACGCATGGCGAGCTGGGCCGATCCCGCTCCAGGATGACGCTATGGCTCTGGTGCTCGTGGTGGAGGACGAGTTCGCGATCGCCGAACTCCTTCAGGCCATGATCGAGGACGAGGGACACGCGGTTGTGACCGCGGGCAACGGCGCGGGCGGCCTGAAGGCCATGGCGGCGTCCAGGCCGGACCTCGTCATCACAGACACGATGATGCCCGGAATGGGCGGGCCGGAGATGGTCCGGGCCATGGCGAGCGTTCCCGACCTCTCGCGGCTCAAGATCGTCGTCATGAGCGCGATGCCGGAGGAGATGGTCGGGGGCGGCTATCCTGGCTACGCGGCGTTCCTGCAGAAGCCGTTTCGGCTCACCGAGGTCGCCGCGCTCCTGTCCCGCCTGCTGTCCCAAGGCTGAGACGCTCGTCAACATCGGCCAGGACCTCGTCCATGTTCTGGGCGACGACGCTGAGCCTTTCGCAGACCCAGTGTAGAGCCTCCGACAGGTCCTCGAAGGGTGCGGGGGCCGCGGCGCAGCGCCCGAAGCCGAGCTCCAGGTTCCAGCAGCCCTGGGCCTTGTCGTAGAACGACGCGTCGAGCCGCGTGAAGATCGCGACCAGCCGATCGTCCGCGAAGGTCAGAACGCCGTATTCGCATTCGCTGCCCATCGAGACCTGGGTCGTTTGGAGAGCCAAACGGACAGCCCGCGCTTGCTCACCTCCCCGGGAATCGGAAAGCGTCGACGCGCCTGCATCGGTCATTGTGTGTACGGGCCCTCTGAGCCGCGCACCCGCGCGGCAGCGTCGAGATGAAGGTAATTAGCATCGAAGCTGCTCGCCGCGGCGAGTCGCTCGGGGTCATGTACGGTCAGGGACCGACGGTCCAGGGAGATCAGGCCGTCTTCGCGAAGTCGCTGAAGGGCACGGTTCACCGCGACCGCCGTGACGCCCAGCGTCTCGGCGAGCTGGATCTGCGTCAGCGGCAGCGAAAACGGCTTTCCCTCTTCGGCCAGCCCGATCGCCTCCATCCGGAGCCACATCTGGCACAGCAGGTGGGCCAGGCTGTCATGTGCATCGCGCTGCCCGAGATTGACCAGCCATTCCCGCAGGATGGCCTCGTCGACGAGCGTGGCCCACCACAGGGCACGCTGCACGTGCGGATGGCGGTCCATCGTCCTGAGCATCAGGTCGGGCGCGATCGACGCGACCCGCCCGGGGCTCAGCATCGAGATGCCGTGATCCATCGCCTTCAAGACGAAGATGTGGATGTCGCAGAGGTCGCCGGGGATCAGGAAGGCCAGGATCTGCCGCCTGCCGTCCTGCAGCAGCTTGTAGCGAAACGCCCAGCCTTCCAGAAGAAGGAAGACCTGATGCGGGCGCTCCCCCTGGCGGATCAGCTCCTGGCCGGTCTGAACCCCCCGCGTCCGCGCAGAGCTCTTCTACCGCCTGCCGGTCGGAGGCCGAGAGCGTGGCGAAGCCCTCCAGCTTGCGCGTGAGAACATGCTGCAACCACCTGGTCCAAGAGCGCGAGAAGCCGCCCGAAACTAAACCAGTATAGCGCGGATGAGCCAGAAAAAGGGCAGGAATCTTTGCCGTCTGTTTTAGAATCCGGCTGGCAGACGATTGAGAGACGGAAGTGCTCTTGCCCGATTTGGGACGAGCACATGGCCCGCTTTACGCAATCCGAGTGCCGCAACAGGCTGCTCGCGCTGATGTCTCCCGAGGATTTCGGGTTGCTCGCGCCTGATCTGGAGCTGATCAGGGCAACAAAGGGCTACCTCCTGGTCGAAATGGACGGGCTGATCGAGCGCCTTTTTTTCCCGGAGGGTGCGATCGCGTCGATCATCGCGACATCGCCGGAGGGGCAGGAGATCGAGGCGGGGCTCTACGGCCACGATGGATGTGGGCCGGTGGCCGGTATCCTCGGCGCGGATCGTTCGCCGCACCGGAACCTGATCCAGGTCCCGGACGGCTCATTCCGCATCCGCCGAGGCGCCCTCATGGCCGCGATGGACCAGAGCGCCTCACTTCGGGGCCTGCTGCTCCGCTTTGCTCAGGTGATGAACACGCAGACGAGCTTCACGGCGCTGTCGAATGCGGTCCACCAGCTCGACGAGCGCCTCGCCCGATGGCTGCTGATGTGCCACGACCGGCACGTCAGCGACGACATCCCGCTCACGCATGAGTTCTTGTCCTTGATGCTCGCCGTCCGGCGGCCGAGCGTCACCACCTCCCTGCACATCCTGGAGGGCAACGGCTTCATCAGGAACGAGCGCGGGCATATCACCATCCGCAATCGGCGGGCCCTGGAGGAGTTCGCCGGGGACGCCTACGGAAAGCCGGAAGCCGAATACGACCGGCTGATCGGGCCGATGACGCCCTTCCGGACCTGAACCGCACCGACCATGGCCGGCCGCCTCCGCGGCGATGCGGGAAGGGCCGGCTTCGCCGCGTCGCCGGGGCTCAGAAGCGCAGGCTGACAAAGACGCGGGCACTGCGGCCCGGCAGCAGGATCTCGTCCTTCTTGAACGACGCCGAGTTGCGAATGTCGTCGTCCAGAAGGTTGTCGCCCCGGACGCCCAGCGTGAACTCGCTGATGCTGTAGACAGAGCGGTCCACGGGCCTCGTGTAGCTCACCTCCGCCTTCAGGTTCGTCCAGCCGGGTGTGACGGTTTCGAACGGAGCGGTCTGCCCGTGGTCGAAGGCGTGCAGCAGCCCGATGCGGGCGAACCAGCCCGCCTCGCGCCAGAACAGGCCGCCGCCGACCCGGTGCGGGGGGATGCGCGGCACGGCGGTGCCGTCATCGAAGCGGGCGCGCACGAAGTCGTATTGCGCGTCCACGCCGATGAATCCCGACCGGATCGGGATCACGTCGAGCTGTGCGCCGATCTCGGCGCCATAGAAGGTCGCGTTCCGCTGCGAATACACGACCTGCTGAAGCTCGGTATCGACACCGCAGGTGTCGAACGTGTCGCCGCATTGCGTGCCCGTCAGCCGCTTGTAGATGAAGCCCGTGTAGCGCGTGACATAGCCCGTCGCATCGAAGCGGATCGGGCCCTGCGCCCGGCGGATGCCGAGCTCGAGCGTGCGGGCCCGCTCGAGCTTCAGGTCGGGGTTGCCGATCTCGAAGGTCGCGGTCGCGTCGTGGGCGCCGCGGGACAACAGCTCGGGCGCGGCCGGCGCGCGCTCGGCATACTGGCCCGTGAGGCTCGCCACGAACCCGCCCGGCAGGTCCTGGAGCACGCCGAAGGCGGCGCTCATCGGCATGAAGGCGCGCCGCCGCGCCTGCGAGATCAGGGCATCCGGCGCGAGGGCCGGGCTGCCATCGGCATCGACCTCGCCCGTTGGCGAGAACACCGGCAGGAAGCCGGCGGGAAACAGCGCTGCCGTGCCTTTCACGACCGTGTGCTCCACCCGTCCGGCGAGCTGGAACCGCGTGCCTTGGCGCAGATCGAGCTCCTCGAACAGGTAGCCGGCGTGCGCGCGTTCGCTCGTCGGCCGGAGGAGGCCCCCGGCTTCCCCGCCGGTGCTGATGCGGGGGTTCCTGAACTGGTACCCGGCCGCGCCCGTCATGGTGCCAAAGGCGGTGAAGATCGGGACGTGCTGAAGCTCGACGCGGCCCTCGACCTCGCGGTTGCGGAAGGTTGCCCGCACGCCATCCGCCCCGTCCTCGTCGAGGCCGCGCTCGTTGTGCTTGTAGTTGGAGGCGCCGAAATCGAACCGGAGCGCGCTGAACGGCCCGCCGTCGAAGCGGTATTCGCCGCGCGCCGTGATCTTGTCTTGGAACGGGTCGAGACGCGTGCGGGAGGCCGCGGCCTCTCCGCCGGGGATATGGTAGAGCGCGTTGTAGTGCTGATACGCGAGGCCGACAAAGCCGCTCGGCCCGATCAGCGAGTAGCCGATCGCGCCGCCCTCGGTGCGGGTGGCCGAGTTGAACTGGCGTCCGGCCGGCGTGCCGTAATCGTCGCTCTTGGTATAAAACCCGTCCGCGTGAAGTGCCCCGCCGATCCCGTTCGGCCCGGCGGCGCCCGCTTCGACGGAGGCCGCGTTGGTGGTGCCATTGTCGACGGATGAATACCCGGACAGAAAGCGGCCCGTGACGCCGCCGGACGGGATGAAGGTCGGGATGCGGTTGTTCTCGGCAGACACGACGCCCCCGATGGCGGTCGAGCCGTAGCGCAGCGTCGCCGGCCCGCGGATCACCTCGATCCGGTCCTGCACCAGCGGGCTGATCGGGACGGCATGATCTTCGCCGAGGGCCGAGACGTCGCCGGCATTGATGCCGTTCTCCTGAACCCGAACCCGAAAGTTCTCCTGGCCCCGGATGATCGGCCGATTGGCCGCGTTCGGCGCGTAGGTCGAGCCCGAGATGCCCGGGCGCTCGAACAAGGCAGCGCCGAGGTCCACGGGCTGCTGGCTGACGATCTCGGAGCGGGGCACCACGGCAACGGGCGAGAACGTGTCCGTGACGACGGGCAGCACCCCGGCCGCGACCCCGCCGTCGAGCGCCGGGCGCAACTCGGGTAACGGCGTGTCCGGGCGAGACAGGATCGGCGAGGGCGACGTCACGACGATCTCCGGCAGGGTCGTGCCCTGCGCGCGCGTCCCGCCGGCCGGCTGCAGCAGCAGGGCGAGCGCGGTCGAGCCGAGCAAGGCGGTGGCACGTGAGCTGATCATTG
>JAQGJZ010000344.1 GCA_028290385.1 Enterovirga sp. | reverse complement strand
CCGTGGTGCTCGTCGGCGAGGACCCGGCAAGCCGCGTCTACGTGAAGAACAAGTCGGCCCGCACGGTCGAGGCGGGCATGCGCTCGTTCGACCACAAGCTTCCGGCCGAGGCATCCGAGGCCGAGGTGCTGGCGCTGGTCCGGCAGCTGAACGCGGATGGCAGCGTGGACGGTATCCTGGTCCAACTCCCGCTGCCTGGGCACATCGACTCGGCCAAGGTCCTGCTCGCGATCGACCCGGCGAAGGACGTCGACGGCTTCCACCCGGTCAATGCCGGCCTCCTCGCGACCGGCCAGTCGGCGCTGGTGCCGTGCACGCCGCTCGGCTGCGTGATCCTGGCGAAGAGCGTCCACAAGAGCCTCGCGGGCATGGAGGCGGTCGTGGTCGGTCGCTCCAACATCGTCGGCAAGCCGGTGGCGCAGCTCCTCCTGGCCGAGAGCTGCACGGTCACGGTCGCACATTCCCGGACGCGCGACCTGGTCGAGGTGTGCCGGCGCGCGGATCTGCTCGTCGCGGCGGTCGGCCGGCCCGAGATGATCCGGGGCGACTGGGTCAAGCCGGGCGCCACCGTGATTGATGTGGGCATCAACCGCGTCGCGAACCCGGCCGCGGGCGAGGGCAAGACGAGGCTGGTCGGCGATGTCGCCTTCGCCGAGGCCGCCGAGGTGGCGGGCGCGATCACGCCCGTGCCGGGCGGCGTCGGGCCGATGACGATCGCCTGCCTGCTGCGCAACACGGTCCAGGCTGCGTGCGCCAGGCGGAGCCTGCCGCTGCCGGGGGCGCTCGCATGAAGACCAGCCCCGGGCGCTACTTCGAGGATTTCAGGATCGGGGAGACGATCCGGCACGCGACGCCGCGCACCGTCACGGTCGGCGACGCGGCGCTCTACACGGCTCTCTACGGCTCGCGCTTCGCCCCCCAGTCGGCGGATTCCTTCGCGGCGGCGATCGGGTATCCGCGTGCTCCGCTGGATGACCTGCTCGTCTTCCACACGGTGTTCGGCAAAAGCGTCCCGGACATCTCCCTGAACGCGGTCGCCAATCTCGGCTATGCCGGCGGGCGCTTCCTCGCGCCGGTCTATCCAGGCGACACGCTGACGGCCGTCTCCGAGGTGATCGGCCTCAAGGAGAACTCCAACCGGCAGACCGGCGTTGTGTATGTCCGCACCCGCGGGTTCAACGGGCAGGGCACGGCGGTGCTCGAATATTGCCGCTGGGTGATGGTGCGGAAGCTGAGCGAGGCGGCCCGGCCGCACCGCGAGGAGGTGCCGCAACTGCCGGACGCCGTGGCGCCCGCCTGGCTCGGGCTCGCCTGCCCGCCGATCGACCGGAACGCCTGGGATGTTGCGCTGTCCGGCTCGCCGCATCGGTTCGGCGATTACAGCGCCGGCGAGCGCATCGACCACGTCGACGGCATGACGGTCGAGGAAGCGGAGCATCAGCTCGCGACCCGGCTCTACCAGAACACCGCAAAGGTGCATTTCGACCAGCATGCGGCGGCGGGCACGCGGTTCGGGCGCCGGCTGATCTATGGCGGCCACGTCATCTCGCTGGCGCGCGCGCTGTCCTTCAACGGCCTCGCCAACGCATTCCACGTCGCGGCGATCAATGGCGGCCGCCACGTCGCGCCGCTCTTCGCGGGTGACACGGTCTATGCCTGGAGCGAGATCCTGGAGACCTCCGAGCTGCCGGGCCGCAGCGATGTCGGTGCCCTGCGCATTCGCACCCTTGCGACGAAAAACCAGCCCTGCGCCGAGTTTCCCGGCAGGGTCGAGGGCGGATATCATCCGGCCGTGATCCTCGACTTCGACTATTGGGCGCTCATCCCACGCTGATTGCTGCCATGGTGCGCGACGCCTTGCCGGCGGGACCGGTCACGCGAGCCCCGCTCGACGAGAACAGCCTCGCGGCCCTGCTCGAGCGCTTCTACGCCAAGGCCCGCCGCGACCCGGCGCTCGGCCCGGTCTTTGCCGCCGCGATCACGGAGGAATCCTGGCCCGAGCACATGGCCCGCATCAGCGGGTTCTGGCGTTCGGTGCTGTTCAAAACCGGCGACTACAAGGGCAACCCGTTTGGCGCGCACCTGCGGCTTGCCGGCCTGACCCCGGCTCTGTTCGGACGCTGGCTGGAGCTCTTCGGCGAGACCTGCCGCGAGGTGCTGGAGCCGGAAGCCGCCGCCGCCCTGCAGCACCGGGCGGAGCGGATCGCCGAGAGCCTGCAGGCCGGGCTCTTCTTCAGGCCGGACCGCCTGGGCTAACCTCTCGGCTCGGCCCGGACACGGGCCCGGAGAGGTGCGCGATGGCGACGGTGCGGCTGTGGTCCGACGACGAGGCGGAGGCCGATCCGGCCGTGAAGGCGGTGTTCGACGACCTCCGCGCTACCCGCAAATCGGACTTCGTGAACAACTTTTGGCGCGGCTTGGCGAACGACCCGGTCGCCCTGAAGCGGACCTGGGAGAGCCTCAAGGCGATCATGGTCCAGCCGGGCGCGCTCGATCCGCTCACCTGCGAGTTGATCTACATGGCAGTGTCGGCCACCAACACGTGCACGTACTGCATCCACTCCCACACGGCTGCCGCGCGCCAGAAGGGGATGACGGATGCGCAATACGCGCATTTCCTCCAGATCGTCGGCATGGCGGCGCAGACCAACGCGCTCGTCACGGCGATGCAGATCCCCGTGGACGAAGCGTTTCAGGTGAGCGGCTAGAGCCGCGCGGGCGTCTCCGGCGGGCCATGGCCGATCGCCTCAGCCGCGCCGGGCCGCCTCGATCGCCGCGACGTCGATCTTCCGCATCGTCATCATGGCCGCGAAGGCGCGCTGCGCCTCGGCCCCGCCGGCCGCCAGCGCGTCCGTGA
>JAQGJZ010000334.1 GCA_028290385.1 Enterovirga sp. | reverse complement strand
CGCACTGCCATTCGCGACCGATGGCGTCGCGCAAGGTGTATTCGAGCTTCGGTCCGTAAAAGGCGCCTTCGCCCTCGTTGATGCCGGTTTTCAGGCCGCGCGACGTGAGCTCGTCCAGCACGCGCTTCAGCGCGGCTTCCGCCTTGTCCCAGACCTCGTCCGAGCCGACGCGCTTCTCCGGCCGCGTGGAGAGCTTCACGACGATCTGCTCGAAGCCGAAATCGGCATAGGTCGAGAGGATCAGGTCGTTGATCTTCAGGCACTCCTCGGCCATCTGCGCGTCGGTGCAGAAGATGTGCGCGTCATCCTGCGTGAAGCCGCGGACCCGCATCAGCCCGTGCAGCGCCCCGGACGGCTCGTACCGATGAACCGCGCCAAATTCCGCATATCTGACAGGTAGATCGCGGTACGACTTAACGCCCTGCTTGAAGATCTGAACGTGGCCGGGGCAGTTCATCGGCTTCAGGGCGAAGACGCGCTTGTCCTCGACATCCGGCCCAGCCGAGGTCGCCTGGAACATGGCGTCGCGATACCAGCCCCAGTGCCCCGAGGTCTCCCACAGGGAGGTGTCGAGAAGCTGGGGGGCGTTCACCTCCTGGTAGCCGAGCTTGCCCAACCGTCGGCGCATGTACGCGACGAGGCACTGGAACAGGGTCCAGCCCTTCGGGTGCCAGAACACGACCCCAGGCCCTTCCTCCTGGAAGTGGAACAGGTCCATCTCGCGGCCGAGACGGCGATGGTCCCGGCGCTCGGCCTCTTCCAACTGGTGGAGGTAGGCCTTGAGGTCCGCCTCGCTCGCCCAGGCGGTCCCGTAGATCCGCTGCAGCATGGGATTGTTCGAGTCGCCGCGCCAATAGGCGCCCGCCAGCTTCAGGAGCTTGAACCCGGCGCCGATGCCGCCCGTCGATGCGCCGTGCGGACCGCGGCAGAGATCGAGCCACCCGCCCTGCTTGTAGATGCGCAGGGGCTCATCGGACTTGATGGCGTCGATGAGCTCAAGCTTGTAAGTCTCTCCCTTCGCAGCGAAAAACGCCTTCGCGTCCTCGCGCGACCAGACCTCGCACGTGATCGGCTCGTTGCGGGCGATGATCTCCCGCATCTTGGCTTCGATCCGCTCGAGGTCCTCCGGGTGGAACGGCTCGTCACGAGCGAAATCGTAGTAGAAGCCGTTCTCGATCACGGGCCCGATCGTGACCTGCGTGCCGGGAAAAAGCTCCTGCACGGCCTCTGCCATAACGTGCGCGGCGTCGTGCCGGATCAGCTCCAGTGATTCCGGCGCCTCGCGGCTGAGGATCTCGACCGTGGAGTTGTCGGGGATGGGCGCGGACAGGTCGCGGACGCTGCCATCCACCTTGACCGCATAGGCCCGCTTGGCGAGCGATTTCGAGATCGCGCCAGCGACTTCGGCGCCGGTCGCGCCCTCCGGAAACTCGCGGCGTGCACCGTCGGGGAAGCTGAGATTGATCATGAGGCTAAGATAGGTTCGCAGTCCCGCCGGCGCAGGCCGCCACCCTGTCGTCCTGACGGAATCCGGCCGTGAGCACAAGCGCATCCGAGGTCGGAGGATCCGAGGATCCAAGGAGCGCCGGATCCGCATATGCCTTGATCCTGTCCGTGTGCGGCGGAGATCGTTTTCTCGCCCGGTGGTAGATGCTACGGGCGGGAGAGCCCGCGAGATCCCACGTGCAGCCCGGCAGCCCCGTAGACCCCGTCCCCGAGCGCTTCAACGCCGCGCGCCATCTGCTGGCGGCGAACGCCGCCACCCGCGGCGACAAGACCGCGCTCGTCCTGGTCGGCGAAGGCGGCCGCCGCGAGCGCTTCACCTTTGCCGAGATCGACCGCTCGGTCCGGGCTCTGGCGGCCGGCTTCGTCGCACTCGGTCTGCCGCCGCGATCGCGGATCATGATCCGGATGGGCAACGAGCCCGGCTACCTGCTCGTGTATTTCGCCGCCCTCGCGGCCGGGTTCATCGCGATGCCCTCCTCACCCCAGCTCACGGGAGCCGAGGCATCCTTCCTGCTTGAGGATTCGGATGCGGCGGTCGTCGTGCTCGGCGCCGCGCAGGCGATCGAGCCGGATCATGCTCGCGAGCGCATCATCCTCGGCCCGGGTGATGTCGCGCGGATGCTCCAAACCGAGCCGCTCCCGGCCTACGCCGATACGGCCGCGGATGACCCGGCCTATCTGATCTACACCTCGGGCACGACGAGCCGGCCGAAGGGCGTCCTGCACGCGCACCGGGCGGTCTGGGGTCGGCGCCCGATGCACGACAACTGGCTCGGAGTGGGCGAGAGCGATGTCGTCCTGCATGCCGGGACGATGAACTGGACCTACACGCTCGGGGTCGGGATCATGGATCCCTGGGCGCGGGGCGCGACCACGATCCTCTACAATGGCCCGCGGGACCCGGCCGTCTGGCTCCGGCTGATCGCCGAGGAGCGCGCCACGCTGTTCGCCGCGGTGCCGAGCGTCTTCCGCCAGATGCTCAAATACGCCGAGCCGGGCGGACACGACCTGTCCAGCCTCCGCCATGGCATCACGGCGGGCGAGGCCCTGTCGGCCACTCTGTTATCCGAGTGGCAGCGAGCGACCGGCAAGCCGCTCTACGAGGCCCTCGGGATGAGCGAGATCTCGACCTATGTCTCGTCTGGGCCGACCGTCCCGGTGAAAGCCGGCTCGCCTGGAAGACCGCAGCCCGGGCGCCGGGTCGCAATCCTTCCGCTGGAGGGCGAGCCGATGCCGGTTCCGCCCGGCGAGACGGGGCTCCTGGCCGTGCACCGTTCCGATCCCGGCATGATGCTGGGGTATTGGAACCGCCCGGAAGAAGAAGCGGCCGTGTTCCGAGGCGAATGGTTCACCGGGGGCGACGTCGCCGAGTTCGACGAGGACGGCTATCTCTGGTTCCACGGCCGCGCCGACGACGTGATGAACGCGTTCGGCTACCGCGTCTCGCCGAGCGAGGTCGAGGGCGTTCTGATCCAGCATCCGGCCGTGCACGAGGTCGCCGTCACGGAAGTTGCGGTACGCGAGGACCTTCGGGTGATCGCAGCCTTCATCGTCGCCGAGCCTGGGGTCGCGGCCAGCAGGGCCGAACTCGAGGCCCATTGCGCAAGCCGCCTCGCGGCCTACAAGCAACCCCGGGAGTACCTGCTCGTCGACGCCCTACCCCGGACGCCGAACGGCAAGATCCAGCGTAAACGGCTCGCGCCTGCGGCCGGGCGGCGGCTGGCATAGCACGAGAACAGCATGCACGAGGACGGCAACTACCCCGAGATCCGCGAGGCGGTCCGCAAGCTGTGCGAGCGCTTTCCGGGCGAATACTGGCGCGCGCTCGATCGCGACATGACGTACCCGGCTGAGTTCGTCGAGGCGCTGACGCAGGACGGGTATCTCGCCGTCCTGATCCCGGAGGAATACGGCGGCTCGGGCCTGCCCCTGTCCGCCGCGGCCGCGATCCTCGAGGAGGTACAGCGCGCCGGCTGCAATGGCGGGGCCTGCCACGCCCAGATGTACACGATGGGGACAGTGCTGCGGCACGGCTCGGAGGAGCAGAAGCGCAAGTACCTGCCCGAGATCGCAGCGGGCCGGCTTCGGCTCCAAGCATTCGGCGTGACCGAGCCGACCAGCGGGACGGACACCTCCTCGCTCAAGACGGTGGCCCGCCGGGACGGCGACCACTTTGTGGTCAACGGGCAAAAGATCTGGACCAGCCGGGCCGAGCACTCCGACCTGATGCTCTTGCTTGCCCGCACGACGCCGCTGGACCAGGTGGGCAAGCGCACGGACGGTCTGTCCGTGCTGCTCGTCGACATGCGCGAAGCGCGCGGCAACGGCCTCACCATCCGGCCGATCCGAACGATGATGAACCATGCCACGACCGAGGTCTTCTTCGATGACCTGCGCGTGCCGGCCGAGAATCTGATCGGCGAGGAGGGGCGCGGCTTCCGCTACATCCTGTCCGGCATGAACGCCGAGCGTATCCTGATCGCGGCGGAATGCGTCGGCGACGCCAAATGGTTCATCGAGAAGGCGGTTGGCTATGCGCGCGAGCGCATCGTGTTCGGCCGGCCGATCGGCCAGAACCAGGGCGTCCAGTTCCCGATCGCGAAGGCCTATGCGAACATGCGTGCGGCCGAGCTGATGGTGAGCGAGGCACTGCGCCTCTACGAGGCCGGGCAGAACCCGGGTGCCGAGGCGAACATGGCCAAGATGTTGGCCGCGGACGCTTCCTTCGAGGCCGCGAATGCCGCGATCCAGACGCATGGCGGGTTTGGTTTCGCCGAGGAATACGACGTCGAGCGCAAGTTCCGCGAGACCCGCCTCTACCAGGTGGCGCCGATCTCCACGAACCTGATCCTCGCCTACCTCGCCGAGCACGTGCTCGGGTTGCCGCGCTCCTATTGAGGCCGAGCCGATGGCCATCGACATCGATCACCTGCGCACCTGGATCGGCCGAACGGAAACGGCGGAGGACATCATCACGCCGCGCCTCGTCGCCGAATATCGGGCGACGCTGGCGCCGCACCTCGCGCCGGTGGCGAACGGCGATGCTCCGCTTGCGCTGAACTGGTGCCTCACGCCGCCGATCGCGCCGCAGGACGGGCTCGGCCCGGACGGCCACCCGGCGCGCGGCGGCTTCTTGCCGCCCGTGCCCCTGCCCCGCCGCATGTGGGCCGGCGGCTGGATCGAGACGAAGGGCGCTCTCAAGATCGGCGAAACGGTTGTTCGCGCCTCGGCGATCGAGGATGTCACCCTCAAGGAGGGCCGCTCCGGTGCGCTCTGCTTCGTGACGGTGCGCCACGGCTATGCCGGTTCGGACGGCATCGTCATCACCGAGCGGCATGACATCGTCTACCGCGACCCGCCGCCGCCCTCGGCAGCCGGCCAGGTCCAGGCCGCGCCGGCCCTCTCCGAGCCCGTGCAGGCGGACCTTGCCTGGGACGTCGAGGCGACGCCGACCCTCCTGTTCCGCTACTCGGCCATGACATTCAACGGCCACCGGATCCATTATGACGAACCCTACGGGACGCGGGTCGAGGGGTATCCGGGGCTCGTGATCCACGGGCCGCTCCAAGCGACGCTGCTGTTCAACCTAGCCGCCATCCTCGGAGGAGCGACGCCGCGGGTCTTCGAATACCGGGGTCTGGCGCCGATGTTTGCGCCCACGACGTTTCGGGTTCTCGGACGACACCAGCCGGACGGTTCGATCCGGTGCTGGACGCAGGATGCCCAGGGCCGCACCTGCATGGAGGGCACCGCCACGGCCGCATGAATGGGCCTATGGTGCAATTGCCTAGCGGCCCCGAAGCTCCGAAGAAGAAAGGATAAGAAAACGTCGGAGGAAGGTCGCCATGAACATCCTGAGACGGGCCGTGCTGTCGGCCGCGATGCTCGCCGCGTGCAGCGGCGTGGCACTTGCCCAGAACCCCATTGTCATCAAGTTCAGCCACGTGGTGGCGCCCGACACCCCGAAGGGGAAGGGCTCGGACAAGTTCAAGGAGCTGGCCGAGAAATACACCAATGGGCGGGTCAAGGTTGGGGTCTACCCCAACTCCCAGCTCTACAAGGACAAGGAGGAGGTCGACGCGCTGCAACTCGGCGCCGTCCAGATGCTGGCTCCGTCCTTGGCGAAATTCGGCCCGCTCGGTGCCCGCGAGTTCGAGGTCTTCGACCTGCCCTTCATCCTGCCCGACAAGGCTGCCCTGCGGCGCGTGACCGACGGGGCGCTGGGCAAGCGCCTGTTCCAGAAGCTCGAATCCAAGGGTATCGTCGGGCTCGCCTACTGGGACAACGGCTTCAAGGTCATGAGCGCGAACAAGCCGCTCCGGGAGCCGGCGGATTTCCGCGGCCTGAAGATGCGCATCCAGTCATCGAAGGTGCTCGAGGCACAGTTCAGGGCGCTAGGCGCGATCCCGCAGGTGATGGCCTTCTCGGAGGTCTACCAGGGGATGCAGACGGGGGTGGTCGACGGCTCGGAGAACACGCCGTCCAACATGTTCACGCAGAAGCACCACGAGGTGCAGAAATACGCGACCCTCTCTGACCACGGCTATATCGGCTACGCCGTCATCGCCAACAAGAAGTTCTGGGATGGGCTGCCGACGGACGTGCGCGAACAGCTCGAAAAGGCCATGACCGAGGCCACGGCCTTCGCCAACGACATCTCCCAGAAGGAGAATGACGAAGCTCTCGCCGAGATGAAGAAGTCCGGCCGGATCGAGTTCATCACGCTCACGCCCGAGCAGAAGGCCGCTTGGCGCAAGGCGCTGGAGCCAGTCTATTCCGACATGTCGTCGCGCGTGGGCAAGGACGTGCTGGAGGAATTCCAGCGCGAGACAAAGGCCGCCACGAACTAATCTCGACGCCATTCCGGGGCGCCCCAGGCGACCCCGGAAGCCACGTCCGGGCTGCGGCGCCTGATGATGGGTTCCGGATCGTCGCGCCGCTCCGTCCGGAATCAGGGAAAGCTCCTATC
>JAQGJZ010000284.1 GCA_028290385.1 Enterovirga sp. | reverse complement strand
AATCTCTGCGTCGGCAGGCTTTGGACTTTTGGATCAATCGATCGAAACCCGGAAGAACTCCAAGTGAGCATAACGAGTCCGGTTTCGGGGGCATCGCAACCTAAAGGGTTCAGGGCGGGCGTGTGGAGACTGGCCTGCCAGGCGTGATTCAAGGTCCGAAACCGGAGTCTCGAATATTGCGCTACGAACTGGCTGACCATGGACGGGCCGCCATCGAACCCTTTCCTGCCGAACAAGCCGCCTGGCGTACCTCGTGTAAATGACCGGCGCGTGCTCACACGTATCTTTGGCTGCTGCGCTCCGGTGCACCTCCGCGCCATCTAGCTCACGCGCGGCTCGCGTGGCGGCGCCAACTGGTGGCGCGGCGAAGGACGCGCGAAAGGGCCTCGACGGCGTAGGGCTTCTGCAGGAGTTCGAACCCGTGTCGGCCCTCTTCAGCCAATACGTGGCTGTATCCTGACGTGAGCACGACGGGCAGGCCGGGGTAGCGGCGGCGGATCTCGAGCCCGAGCTCAAGCCCGCTCATGCCCGGCATGACGACGTCGGAGAACACGGCGTCGAAGCCGTCCGCCTCCGACAGCATGGCGAGCGCCTCCCGCGCGTTCGATGCCCAGACGGTCTCGTATCCGAGGTCGTTGAGGAGCTGGGTCGAGAAGGTCCCGACCTCCACGTTGTCATCGACGACCAGCACCCGTCGTCCGCCTCCGGAGATGATGGGGAGCGGGCCGTGCTGGTCCGAGACATCCTCTGCCTGGGCCGTCTGCTCCACGCGCGGAAGGAAGAGCGTGAATCTCGTTCCCTGCCCGGGCAGGCTTTCGACCGTCACGTCGCCACCCGATTGCTTGGCGAAGCCATAGACCTGGGACAGACCCAGGCCCGTGCCCTTGCCGACCTCCTTTGTCGTGAAGAACGGCTCGAAGATATGGGGGAGCTTTTCCGGTGGGATGCCGCAGCCCGTATCGTCCAGCGAGACGGCGACGAGGTTGCCTGGTGCGTCCGTTTCGCGCTCGACCATGCCGTCGATGCTGATCGTCAGCCGTCCTTCGCCCTCCATCGCGTCCCGGGCATTGACGGCCATGTTGACGAGCGCCGTCTCGAACTGGCTCGCATCGGCCTCGACGAAGCAGCGCTCGCCGCTTCGGTGGACCCCGATCACGACGCGGCTTCCCACCACCGTGCGCAGCATGTCGGCCACGGCCTCGACGCGCTCGCCGACATCGAAGACCTCCGGCTTCAGCGCCTGCCGGCGGGCAAAGGCCAGCAGTTGCCCCGTGAGCTTGGCCGCCCTGTCGACCGTGTCCGAGATCGCCGCCACGTAGCGGCGACGGCGCTCCTCGGGAAGATCGCCCCGGCGCAGAAGCTCGGTCGAGGACTTGATGACGGTGAGCAGGTTGTTGAAGTCGTGCGCGACCCCGCCGGTCAACTGGCCGACCGCCTCCATCTTCTGGGCCTGCCGCAAGGCCTCCTCGGCCTGGGTCAGCCGCTGCTCGGCCGCGAGCCGATCGGTCACGTCATAGGCGAACAGATACGCTCCCACCAGCGTGCCGTCAGCCCGCCGGAGCGTGCTGAACTTCATCTCGTATTGGCGGCGGTCGCGGTCGGGATCGCCAAAAGCCGCGACCAGCGTGAAGTTCTCCCCAGCGAGCGCCCGCGCCCAGCTCTTCTCGACCGCGCGGCGCTGCTCCGGCTTGTCGGCCAGCAGATCGAGCATGGACTCCCCCGCCTTCGGGCGGACGCCGTAGATGCGCTCGAACGCGTCGGCCGCAGCGCGGTTCACAGCGAGCCAGCGGTAGTTCAGGTCGATCACCTGCACGAAGGCGTCCGTCCCCTCGACGATGCCGGCGAACAGCTTCTGCTCGGCGAGGGCCTCGGTGACGCGCCGCTCCAGGGTGTCGTTGAGCTCCCGCAGCCTCGTCTCGCCGAGCTTGCGTGCCGTGACGTCGCGGAACACGACGGCCACCTGCCGGCGCGAGGGCGGCTCGACCCGGAAGGCCGCGACATCGAGATGGCGCTTGGTCGCGACGAGCTCCCGTTCGAACCGGATCGGGCGCCCCGAGAGGAGGACCTCGCGGTAGAGCGCGACCCAGCCATCGGCCTCGTCCGGGACCATCTCGCGGACCCTCTGGCCGACGACGTCCGGGATGGCGGCATGCAGCACGTAGGCCGGGTTCGCCTCGACATGGACGTAGTCGCTCGCCGGGCCGTGCGGCCCGTCGAGGAACTCGATCACGCAAAACCCCTCGTCGATGTTCTCGAACAGCGTGCGGTAGCGCTCCTCGCCGTCGCGCAGCGCGAGCAGCCGCGCGCGCGCCTCGTATTGGCGGCGCCGGGCGCGCAGGGCCGAGCGGGCGAGGCTGACGAGCGTGGTCGGGTGGAAGGGCCGCTCCAGAAACGTGACGTTGCCGAGGATGTCGAGGTAGCGCTGCGCGGCCGGGTTGCGCTCCAGCCCGCCGCCACGCGTCGTCAGCAGCACGAAGGGCAGGTCCGACCATTCCTCCTGCCGTTTCAGCCAAAGGTCGAGCGCCGTGAGGTCGGCGGAGGCGACCGCCTCCTCGGTCGCGACCACGAAGGCCGTCCCAGCCTCCAGCATCTGGACGAGATGGGGCAGCCCCTCGCAGGCTTCCGCCTCGATCCCCGCCTCGGCGAGGACCGCCGCCGCGATCTGCGCGTCGCGGCCGCGCGGCGCCAGAACGAGCGCGCGCTCGGAAAGCTCGGGCGCGCTCACGCCTCCTCGGGCCTCATGAGGCCGGCGTCGCCGTCGACCAGCGTCGGCACGCCGCGCAGCACGCCCTGGAAGCCGGTCAGCGGCTCGCCGAGCGTCACGCCGCGGGCCCCGATGCGGTATTCGCGAATGGTATCCTCGTGCGCGCCGGTGCGCTTCTTCACCACCGACATCGCCCGGCGCACGCGCCCCGTCGCCTCGAAGAAGCGCAGCAGCACCACCGTGTCGGCGAGATACGTGATGTCGACTGGGGTCTTCATGTCGCCGACCAGGCCGTGCTGCGCCACGGTCAGGAAGGTCGTCGCGCCCTGCCGGTTCAGGTATTGCAGCAATTCGTGCATGTGCAGGATCAAGGCCTGCTCGCCGGGCATCGCCGCCTGGTAGCCGTTCAGGCTGTCGATCACCACGGTCTTCACGCCGTGCACCTCGACGCAGGTGCGCACGCGTTCGGAGAACTCGCCCGGCGACAGCTCGGCCGCGTCCACCTGCTCGATAAAGAGCTGCCCGGCATCCACGGCCGCCTGCAGGTCGACGCCGAGCGCGCGCGCCCGGCCGAACAGCAATCCGAGCTCCTCGTCGAACACGAACATCGCCGCGCGCTCGCCGCGCTGCGCGGCGCTCTGCACGAAGGTCAGCGCCAGCAGCGACTTGCCCGCGCCGGCCGGCCCCAGGATCAGCACGCTGGAGCCGCGCTCGACGCCGCCGCCGAGCAGCGCGTCCAGCTTGTCCGACGCGCTCGGCACCACGTCGCGCGCCAGCCGCCGGCGGTGCTCCGCCGAGACCAGGCGCGGAAACACCCGCACGCCGCCATGCATGATCGTGAAATCGTGGTAGCCGCCGCGGAAGCGCCGGCCGCGATACTTCACCACCCGCAGCCGCCGCCGCTCGGCCCCGTAATCGGGCGCCATCTCCTCCAGCCGGATCACGCCGTGCGCCACGCTGTGCACGGTCTTGTCGTTCACGTCCGTGGTCAGGTCGTCCAGCAGCAGCACGGTCGCGCCCTGCTGCGCGAAGTAATGCTTCAGGCTCAGGATCTGCCGGCGATAGCGCAGCGAGCTCTGCGCCAGGAGGCGGATCTCGGACAGGCTGTCGAGCACCACCCGCTGCGGCTTCACCCGCGCAAACGCCTCAAAAATCCGCTTGGTGGTTTCCCCGAGCTCGAGGTCGGAGGAATACAACAGGCTCTGCTGCTGGTCCTCGTCGAGCAGGTTTTCGGGCGGCACCAGCTCGAACAGGCCGACCCCGGACAGGTCCCAGCCATGCGAGGCGGCGCTGGCCCGCATCTCGGTCTCGGTCTCGGACAGGGTGATGTAGAGGCAGCGCTCCCCGGCCGCCGCCCCCGTCAGCAGGAACTGCAGCGCCACCGTCGTCTTGCCCGTGCCCGGTGTGCCTTCCAGCAGGAACACCCGTTCCCGCTCGAGCCCGCCGCCGAGAACATCGTCCAGGCCCTCGATCCCGATCCTGGCTTGCGTGGTCTCACTCCCCGGCACGGGACCTCTCCGTTTCGACCCCGCTCGCGATAGCATGACGTTCATCCGAGGACAGCGGCTCCACAAACGTGATCGGGCCGCAGAAGTTTCGGCCCCTCGCCGATCTGTGAGGTCCGATCGCGGACCCGGCTCACGCCCGCCGCCGCGTCCGCCCGCGGACGCGGCCATGCGGGTCCGGCATGTCGCGCGGGCGCGTCCAGCCGTCCCGCTTCGCCCAGAACGTCACCCGCTCCGGCGGCGCCCCGACCCGCGCCGCGATGATCCGCGTCGGCAGCTCCGTCATGACGAACAGCGCGCGCGCCGCCGCCACCACGGCCGGCCCATAAGGCTCCCGCCGCCCGGGCTTCTTCACCGCCGGATGCCGCGCCCAGCCGCGCGCGACGATCCACCGGCACAGGGTCGCCCGGCTCACGCCGGCCTGCGCCGCGATGCGGCGGAGCGGCAGGACCGAGCCGGTGACGAGATCGCGCGCGATCCCGACCGCATCGCCGCCGTAAGCGCGCCCCCAGCGTTTTGAGCGGTAGTGCTGCGGCCCGCCCTTGTCCGGCGGCGCCGGCCGCACCCAGCCGAAGCGCTTGCACCAGGTGTAGAGGACGCCGCGGCCGACCCCCAGGTCGTTCGCGATCCGCTCCATCCCGTCCCGGCTGCCCTCGATCCGCACGCGCGCGGCCTCCCGCAGCTCCGGCGGGTAGCGGCCGGGGCGGGCGCCCGGCGCGCCCCCTCCACGCCCGGAACAAGCCCGGGCGTCCCCCTCCGCCGTCAACGGGGGAGGAGCCGAGGCGGCCCGCGTGTTCCTCCCCTGCAAAGCGGGGGAGGGGGACCAGGCGAAGCCTGGTGGAGGGGGCGTCTCGAATGCCCCGCCGACCCCACCCCGCCGCCAGCCGAACCGCCGCGCCCATTCCCCGACCAGCCCCTCCCGCAACCCGGCCCGCGCGGCCGCCGCGCGAAAACTCAGCCCCTCACCCTCGACAAGCCCCCGA
>JAQGJZ010000281.1 GCA_028290385.1 Enterovirga sp. | reverse complement strand
TCGCCGACATCGTCAAGAACGTGCCGACCGAAAGCTTCGAGATGAGCACGCCCGATGGCGGCACCGCGCTGAGCTACGCCTTGCGCTCGCCGGTCGGCGTGGTCGCCGTGGTGTGCCCCTGGAACCTGCCCCTGCTGCTGATGACCTGGAAGGTCGGCCCCGCGCTGGCTTGCGGCAACACGGTGGTCGTCAAGCCGTCGGAGGAAACGCCGGCCACCGCGACGCTGCTCGGCGAGGTGATGAACGAGGCGGGCGTGCCGCCGGGGGTGTACAACGTCGTGCACGGTTTTGGCCCGGACAGCGCGGGCGAGTATCTGACCCGCCACCCGGGCGTGAACGGCATCACGTTCACGGGCGAGACGCGCACCGGCACGGCCATCATGAAGGCCGCCGCCGAGGGCGTCAGGCCCGTCTCCTTCGAGCTCGGCGGCAAGAACGCCGCCATCGTCTTCGCCGATTGCGACCTGGACGCTGCGATCGAAGGCACGACGCGCTCGGCCTTCGCCAATTGCGGCCAGGTCTGCCTCGGAACGGAGCGCGTCTATGTCGAGCGGCCGATCTTCGACGAGTTCGTGTCCCGCCTGAAGGCGGCGGCCGAGAACCTGCGCATCCGCGCCCCCATGGACAAGGCCGGCACGCTGGGGCCGCTGATCTCGGACGAGCACCGCCGCAAGGTCCTGTCCTATTACGAGCGGGCCAGGGCGGAGGGCGCGACCGTCGTCACGGGCGGCGGCGTTCCCGACCTGCCCGGCGAGCTGGCGGGCGGCTTCTATGTCCAGCCGACGATCTGGACCGGGCTGCCGGAAACCTCCGCCGTGCTCCGCGAGGAGATTTTCGGCCCCTGCTGCCACGTCATGCCGTTCGATGACGAGGCGGCCGCGATCGAGGCCGCGAACGACAGCCCCTACGGGTTGTCCACGGCGGTCTGGACGCAGAACCTCGCGCGCGCCCACCGGGTCGCGGCGCAGATCGAGGTCGGGATCTGCTGGGTCAATTCCTGGTTCCTGCGCGACCTGCGCACGCCGTTCGGCGGCTCCAAGCAGTCGGGCATCGGCCGCGAGGGCGGCGTCCATTCGATGGAATTCTACACCGAGCTCCGCAACGTCTGCGTCAAGCTCTGACAGGGTCCGGGGGAAAGCGTCCATGTTGTCCGAAGCCGAACGCGTCCAGGCGGTTGAGCAGCTGCTCGAAGCCGAGCGCACCCGCACGCCCGTCGTGCAGCTCTCGAAGACCTTCCCGCATATCGCAATCGAGGATTCGTACTGGATCCAGAGCGAGGTGACGCGGCGCAAGATCGAGGGCGGACGAAAGCTCATCGGCCACAAGATCGGCCTGACCTCCAAGGCGATGCAGCAATCGTCCCAGATCGACGAGCCGGATTACGGCCACCTGCTCGACGACATGATGATCGCGGACGGCGCCAAGGTGCGCCACGCCGATTACTGCGTGCCGCGCGTCGAGCCGGAGCTCGCCTTCGTGCTCGGCAAGCCCCTGAAGGGGCCGAATGTCGGCCTGCTCGATGTGCTGCGCGCGACCGAATACGTCGTGCCGGCGATCGAGATCATCGATGCGCGCGTGCAGAATCCGCGCAAGATCTTCGACACGGTGGCCGACAACGGCGCGGCGGCCGGGATCGTGCTCGGCGGCCGCCCGGTGAAGCCGATGGATATCGACCTGCGCTGGGTCGGGGCGATCTTCTACCGGAACTCGGAGATCGAGGAGACCGGGCTTGCGGCCGGCGTCCTCGGCAATCCGGCGCTCGGCATCGCCTGGCTCGCCAACAAGGTCGCGCCGTTCGGCACGGTGCTCGAGCCCGGCCACATCATGCTGTCCGGCTCCTTCACGCGGCCGGTCTGGGCGGATAAGGGCGATACGCTGCACGCCGATTTCGGGCCGCTGGGCGGCGTTGCCGTGCAGTTCGTCTAAGGGGGAGAAGGCGCTTGGACCTCAAGCCGAACCGCTTCAAGGCGGCGATCGCCCGCGGCGAGCTGCAGATCGGGCTGTGGAGCAGCCTGTGCAGCAACATCGTCGCCGAGATCATCGGCGATTCCGGGTTCGATTGGATTTTGCTCGACACGGAGCATTCGCCGAACGAGCTGCCGGGCCTGATCTCGCAGATGCAGGCGCTGGCGACCGGCACCGCGACCCCGATCGTGCGCCCGGCCTGGAACGATCCGGTGCTGATCAAGCGCCACCTCGATGCCGGCGCGCAGGCGCTGCTCATCCCGTTTGTGCAGAACGCCGAGGAGGCGAGGGCGGCGGTGGCCGCGACGCGCTACCCGCCGGAGGGCATCCGCGGCATCACGGCGAGCGGCCGCGCCGCGAAGTTCGGCCGCGTGACTGGCTACCTGAAGAGTGCCGCGGACGAACTCTGCCTGCTGGTGCAGGTCGAGACGGGCGAAGCGCTGGCCGAGATCGAGGCGATCGCCGGCGTGCCGGGGATCGACGGCGTGTTCATCGGCCCGGCCGACCTTTCCGCCTCGCTCGGGCATATCGGCAACCCCGGCCATCCCGAGGTGCAGGCGGCGATCAAGAGCGCGGTCGATCGCCTGAAGGCGCTGGGCAAGCCGGCCGGCATCCTGACGCCGAACGAGGCGGAAGCGCGCCGCTACATCGACTGGGGCTACACCTTCGTGGCCGTCGGCTCGGATCTCGGCGTCATGACCAAGGGCGCCGACGCGCTCGCGAAGGCGTTCAAGGGGTGAGCGGGGGAGGGCGGCCGCGAGCCGCCCACCTGGCCGTCAATCGAACATCGCGACGCAATCGATCTCGACATTCACGCCCGTGCGGTGCGGCGTGCCGCCGACGCAGGTGCGCGTGACCTTCTCGCCGTCGAGCACGTCGCGAAACACCTCGTTGAACTTCGGGAAATCGGCCGTGTCGCGCAGGATCACCCGCATGTTGACGACATTGGCGAAGGTGGCACCGGCGGCTTCGAGCACGCTCTGAAGGTTCTGCAGCGTGCGCCGGGTCTGTTCCTCGATGCCGCCCGGGACGACCGTCTTTGTTTCGGGGTCGAGCGGGCCCTGGCCGGACACGAACAGCATGTTGCCGAACCGGATCGCTTGCACGATCGGCGGCGGCTTCGTGGCCTCGGTGAAGCCGGTGGTCGGGGCGGATTTCGAGGTGACGATCTGTTTGGGCACGGAACCGCTCTGCCTTGCTGACGCGCTCACCATGCGCCAAAAATTTCGGATTTCCAGTCCTTTCTCGAAATCGTAAGAGGCTGAACCCGCCACCGGAAGACGACCTTGGCCGCACCGCACCGCATCGACACGCAGCACCATCTTCTGCCGCCTCGCTACGTCGCGGAGGTCGGCGCGGATGCCATCGGGCGCACGCTCGTTTCGGGCCAGACACCCGATTGGAGCCCGGAGCATTCCCTCGCCGCCATGGACCGGCACGGGATCGCGACCGCCATCGTGTCGATCTCGGCACCCGGCTTCCCGGTCGCCGACCCGGCCGGCCTGTGCCGGCATTGCAACGGCTATGCCGCCGAGATGGGCGCTCGCCACCCCGGCCGGTTCGGCAGCTTCGCCAGCCTGCCGCTGCCGGATGTCGAGGCGAGCCTTGCCGAGATCGGCCGGGCGCTGGACGAGCTCGGGGCCGACGGGATCTGCCTGCTCAGCAATTACGGCGGCCGCTATCTGGGCGACCCGCTCTTTGCGCCCGTGATGGACGAGCTCGAGCGCAGGGGCGCCGTCGTCTATGTGCACCCGACCGAAGGGCTGGACCCCTTCCTGGGCGGGCTGCCGGCCGCCTCCCTCGAATTCCCGTTCGACACGACGCGGGCGATCGCGCACCTGCTCTTCACGGGCACGCTGCTGCGGACGCGGTCCATCCGCTGGATCTTTTCGCATGCGGGCGGGACGATCCCGTTTCTGGCCGAGCGCCTGGCTCGGCTGGAGCGCCGGCCTGACCTGAAGCAGCACGCGCCGGACGGCGTCCTGGCGGAGCTGCGCCGCCTCCATTTCGACGTCGCGCTCTCCGCCGGCGCGCTGACGCTGGGCGGCCTTCTCCGCTTCACGACGCCGGACCGCGTGCTGTTCGCGAGCGACTTTCCGCACGCGCCGGAACCCGCGATGGCCGGCTCGGTCGAGGGGCTCTCCAAGGCCGCGCTGGCCCCGGAGGATCTTGCCCTTATCGAGCGCGGAAACGCGCTGCGGCTGATGCCGCGGCTCGCCTGATCCGCCGGGGACGCATGACGATGTCCAGCACCCAGGTTGCGATTATCGGGGCGGGCCCGGCGGGCCTGCTCTTGGGGCGGCTGCTGCGGCTGTCCGGGATCGACAATGTCATCCTGGAGGCGCGCGACCGGCACTACATCGAAAACCGCCTCCGGGCCGGTCTCCTGGAGCAGCCCACCGTCGACCTGCTCGATGCCGCCGGCATCGGCGAGCGGCTGCATCGCGAGGGCAAGTTCCACGAGGGGTTTGCCCTGCGCTTCGGCGGTCGGAGCCGGCGCATCGACATGCGGGAGCTGACCGGGCGGGCGATCACCGTCCTGTATCCGCAGACGGAGGTCGTGAAGGACCTGCTCGCGGCGCGGGAGACGGCCGGGGATCCGATCGTGTTCGAGGTATCGGACGTGGCGCCGCACGGCATCGACACCGATCGGCCGAGCGTGCGCTACCGCGACGCGAGCGGCACCGCGCACGAGATCCGGGCCGATTTCATCGCCGGCTGCGACGGGTCCCATGGCGTCTGCCGGCCCGCGATCCCGGGCAGCCTCACGAAGACGTTCCTGCGCGATTACCCGTTCGCGTGGTTCGGCATCCTGGCCGACGCCCCGCCGATCTCGGACGAGCTCATCTACGCCCATCACCCGCGCGGCTTCTCCATGCACAGCATGCGCAGCGACACGGTGAGCCGCCTCTACCTGCAGGTCGCGCCGGACGACACGATCGAGAACTGGCCGGACGTGCGGATCTGGGCGGAGTTGCAGCTCCGCATGGGGGCGGAGGACAGCCCGCGCCTGAACGAGGGGGTGATCCTCCACAAGAGCATCACGCCGATGCGCTCCTTCGTGACGGAGCCGCTCCAGCACGGCAGGCTGTTCCTGGCCGGCGATGCAGCCCATATCGTGCCGCCGACGGCCGCCAAGGGGCTGAACCTCGCCGTGGCTGATATCAGCGTGCTGTCGGACGGGCTGATCACGTTCTACAAGACGGGCGATCGCTCCGTCCTGGACGGCTATTCCGAGCTGGCCCTGCAGCGGATCTGGCGCGCCCAGGAGTTTTCGCGCGCCATGACGGAGTTGCTGCACCACGTGCCGGGGCAGGATTTCGACGCGCGGCTGCAGCGCGCTCGCCTGGAAGGCCTCGTCGCGTCGCGGGCCGCGATGACCACGTTCTGCGAGAACTACACCGGCCTGCCGTTCGCGGGCCGCATCCACCACTGACGCGCCGCGCGGCTTCGCGCCCTGATCCTCATGCCGCGCGCCGCGGCATGAGGGGTGACGATGGTGCGGGTCAGAAGCCTTCGGGCTTCGGCATGACGTTGCCGCAGCTCTTGCAGGTGCGGTGCGCCTCGCTGCCGAAAAAGTTCTTGTAGGCCTGGGTCACGAAATCCTTCGTGTAATCGTCCACGACCGCGCTCTCCTCGTGCAGGAGCTCGTCGCATGTCGGGCAATACCACTGGAAGCGGTCGACCTCACCCTCGCGGCGGCCCCGCTCGGTGATGAGCGCGAAGGCGTCGGGCGGGAAGCGCGGCGAATGCGGCGTGTTGCCGGGCATCCAGTTCGTGGACCCCTCCGGGATGACGCAAACCTTCTCCTCGCCCTCGGGCGTGCGGTAGTGAAGGTTCATCGTCCCCTTGATCATGTACGTGAACTCGTCGCTCTCGTTCACGTGGAATTCGCTGCGGTATTCGCGCCCACGGGCCACGAAGGCCAGCGAGTCGGGCTTCTGCCACAGCACCCTGACGCGCCGGCCGGACTCGGCCAGCTCGCGCGTCACGTTCTCGAGGTCGACGACGGGAAGCTCTTCCATGGTCTGCTCAGCTCACGATTGATCGCGGGCTCAGTTTTGACGGGCCGTCCGGCGAGTGTCAAATTTTCGAAATTCCGTCGGAACTGGACACATTCTTCACAGTCCGGCGCGCCCCTGGCATAGAGCGGGCTTATGCGCAGCGGAGCGCCGATGAACAATTTCGAATGGGGCCCGACCCTGCGGGTCGGCCCGGCAAAGGCGCACAAGACGCTCACCGAAGAGACGCTGGCGAGATTGCGGCGGGACATCGTGTCCGGCGCGTTCGAGGCTGGCCAGAAGGTGAAATCCGAGGACCTGAAGAAGCGCTACCAGGTCGGCACCAGCCCGATTCGCGAGGCGCTGTTCCAGCTCGTCAGCGAGGGGTTGGTGCGGTCGGACGGCCAGCGCGGCTTCCGGGTCGCCGAGCTGCGGCAGGAGGAGCTGCTCGACATCACCGATTGGCGCGCACGGCTCGAATGCGAAGCCCTGCGCCGGGCGATCGCGACCGGGGACATGGAATGGGAAGCCCGCGCGGTCGCGGCGTTCCACCGGCTGAAGCGCGTGGAAGGGCAGAGCGGCCTCGACCCGACAGAGGCGGCGGACCTGTGGGAGGACCACCACCGCGCGTTCCACTTCGCGCTCTACAGCGCCTGCGGGTCGCCGTGGCTGCTGCGCTTCTGCGAGCTCCTGATCCAGCACGGCGAGCGCTATCGTCGCGCCTACATCACCTATCCGCGCATCTCGTCCTCGATTGCGGCGGAGCACCAGGCGATCATGGATGCGGCCATGGCCCGGGATGCGGAGAAGGCGGCTGACCTGCTCGAAACGCACATCCGGCACGCGGCGGATCTGGCGCTCGCGCATGCCACCGGCCGCCCCGGACCCGGCGCCTCACCCGCAAAGGCGCGGCGCGCTTCCGGCCCAAAATCTGAGCGCGAGCCCACACAAGAGGCGGCCCGCAAGCCACGGACGCGCCAGCGGAACGCTTGACGGGGATATTTCGAAATTTCTACTCTGGGCATGGCGGTCGCGAAATTTCGGATCGCCGGGTGAGGGGAACGACGATGGCGCGAACGCTGCGTAACGTGTTGCTGGCTGGAATTGCCCTCGCCATGTCCGGCAGCGGCGCCCTGGCCGAGATCCCGAACAAGCGCCTCAAGGTAGGCGTGCTGACCGACATGTCGGGCCCGTTCGCGAGCCAGGCCGGCCAGGGCTCCTTCATCGCCGCCCAGATGGCGGCGGAGGATTTCGCCAAGGAGGCGGGCGACCTGAAGGTCGAGATCGTCGCCGCCGATCACCAGAACAAGCCCGATATCGGCTCCGGCATCGTGCGCCGCTGGATCGACCAGGAGAACGTCAACACCGTCGTCGACCTCCCCAATTCAGGCGTCGCGCTCGCGGTCTCCTCGCTTCTCGACGAGCGCAATCTGCCGACCATGGCGTCGGGCAGCGCCACCTCGGACATGACGGGCAAGTTCTGCAAGAAGACCACGGTTCAGTGGGCGCACGACACCTGGGCCCTCGGCAACGGCATGGGGCGGGCGGTCACGAAGGCCGGCGGCAAGAAGTGGTTCTTCATCGCGTTCGACTACGCGCTCGGCCAGGCGCTGGAGCGCGACACCAGCGAGGCCGTGAAGAAGGCCGGCGGCACCATCGTCGGCAGCGTCAAGCACCCGCTCGGGACGACGGATTTCTCGTCCTACATCCTCCAGGCGCAATCCTCGGGGGCGGACGTGATCGCGCTGGGCGATACCGGCGTCGACGCCATCAACGCCATCAAGCAGATGGGCGAGTTCGGCGTGATCCAGAAGGGCATGCAGCTCGCGGCCCTGTTTATCCAGATCTCGGACGTGCAGGCCATCGGGCTCGAAGGCGCTAAGGGCATGATCGTGACCGAGTCCTTCTACTGGGACCTGAACGACCGCACGCGCGACTGGTCCAAGCGCTTTTCCGCGCGGGCGAACGGCCAGATCCCGACCGTGAACCACGCCTCCACGTATTCGGCGACGCTCGCCTATCTGCGCGCCGCCAAGGCCGCGGATTCGGTGCAGGGCGACAAGGTCGTCGCCCAGATGCAGACGATGACGTTTGACGATCCGACCTACGGCAAGGTCACCGTGCGTCCCGATGGCCGCGCCGTGCACGAGATGTTCGTGTTCAAGGTCAAGGACCCGGCGCAGTCGAAGTCCAAGGACGACGTGTACGACCTTCTCGAGACCATCCCGCCCGAGGAGGCGTTCCGGCCCCTGAAGGACGGCGGCTGCCCGCTCGTCAAATAACCGGCGACAACCGCGCGCGTCCTCCTGCCGCCGGCCCAGGCCGGCGGCCTTCGATTTTTTGCGGCCGAGGCCGCCGGCACACAACACGGGCGCGATGCTCTGGTCATCCCTCAAAGCCTCCGAGCTCGTGGCACTCGCCGCGCAGGACGCGATCGTCGTCGTTCCGCTCGCTTCCGTGGAGAACCACGGCCCGCATCTCGCCACCGGCGTCGACGCGATCCTGGTCGCCGAAATCGCGGCGCGCGCCGCCCGGCGTGCCTCCGAGCACCGCCCCGTCATCGTGGCCCCGACCGTGTGGTGCGGCCTCGCCGAGATGCATATGAGCCTCGGCGGCACGATCTCGCTCGATGTCGAGACGTATTACGCGCTGCTCCGCTGCATCATCCGCTCGGTCGTGCGGCAGAATTTTACGCGCATCCTCCTGGTCAACGGCCATGGCGGGAATACGCATGTGCTGAACGGCTTCGTGAACGACCTCGGGGCGGAGCTGAACGCGGCCCTTGCCGTCGTGACCTACTGGAACCTCGCGGCCGACGCCTTCGGGGCCATCCTGGAAGACCAGAAGAACGTCGAGCATGCCTGCGAAGCCGAAACCTCGATGATGCTGGCGCTGGCGCCCGAGCTTTGCGACCCGTCCGAGTTCAAGAACGCGATCGGGCCGACGAACCCCTCCCACACGGAGGCCGCGGGCAGCCTTGCGGTGCACCGCTGGCGCTCCTTTGCGGCGCGCACCAGCCACGGGGCCCTCGGCAACCCGACGCGCGCCTCGGCCGCGAAGGGCGAGCGGCTGATCGAGGCGGCCGC
>JAQGJZ010000279.1 GCA_028290385.1 Enterovirga sp. | reverse complement strand
CACCCGGCTCGACGTCACCGTGTCGGCGCTCGGCGACTCGAAGTCGCTGCAGGGCGGCACGCTGCTCGTGACCCCGCTCCTCGGCGCGGATGGCGAGGTCTATGCCGTGAGCCAGGGCTCGTTGACGATCTCGGGTTTCCAGGCAGAAGGGGACGCCGCCAAGATCACGCGCGGAGTGCCGACCGTCGGCCGCATCGCCAATGGCGCCGTTATCGAACGCGAGGTCGAGTTCAAGCTGAACGCGCAGCGCACGCTGCGCCTCTCGCTCCGCAACCCGGATTTCACCACGGCGAAGCGCGTCGCTGCCTCCATCAACGATTTCCTCGGCGCGGACACGGCCGAGCCGACCGATCCCGCCACGATCACGCTGAACATCCCCCCGAAATACCGGGGCAACATGATCCAGCTCCTGACGGAGATCGAGCAGCTCAAGATCGAGCCGGACCAGACGGCCCGCATCGTCGTGGACGAACGCTCCGGCATCATCGTGATGGGGCGCGACGTGCGCGTGTCGCAGGTCGCGGTCGCCCAGGGCAATCTGACGGTGACCATCTCCGAACAGCCGGAGGTGAGCCAGCCCGAGCCGTTCTCGGACGGGCAGACGCGCGTCGTGCCGAGGACCGACCTCAAGGTCGATGCGGGCGAGAAGAACAAGCTCGCGATCGTGAAAGACGGCGTGACGCTTCGCGAACTGGTCGACGGGCTGAACGCGCTCGGCATCGGCCCTCGCGACCTCATCTCCATCCTGCAGGCAATCAAGGCGGCCGGTGCGCTCCAGGCCGATATCGAGGTGATGTGATGGTGGCACCGTTGGCGATGCTGGGCTTGTCGATCGCGTCCAACCTGGTCGGCAAGGTCGCGGACGCCGCGAAGGCCGGCGAGGCCGAGCGGACGCGGAAGACGGCCGTCGATTTCGAGACGATGTTTCTCGAACAGACCCTCGACCGGCTGACCGAAGGCGCCGGCGAGGAGGGCCCGCTCGGCCAGAACGGAACCGGGGGCGGCGTCTACCGCTCCATGCTGTCCAAGGAGCACGCCAAGTCGATCGTGAAGACGGGCGGCATCGGCATCGCGGACCAGGTCTACCGGCAGATGCTGCAGATGCAGGAAGGGGCCGGCAATGTTGCCGCAGGCTGAGGCGACGCGCCGCCCGGTCGCGACGCGGGACGAGGCCGAGATCCTGCTAGCCGCGCTCACGGCAGCGCTCGCCGAGCTCGAAGGCGTGCTCGAGCGCGAAACGGCGCTGATCGCTGCGGGCCGGATCCGCGAGGGACTTGCCGAGGAGGGGCGGAAATCGGAGCTGTCGGCCGCCTATATGCTCCAGCTGCAGCGGGCGAAGGCGAACGTCGTGGTTTTGGCCCGGCTCGCGCCCGAGCCGCTGCGCAGCTTTCGCGAGCGGCAGGCCGCGTTTGAGCGCGTGATGAGCCGCAACCAGACCGTGATTGCGACCGCGCGCGCCGTCTCCGAAGGGCTGATCCGCGGCCTGGCCGACGCAATGCAGCGCGAAACGCGGCCGAACGTTTACGCCCTGCCGAACCGGCCGCTCCCTGCGGCTCCGCAATCGGCCGCGCCGCTCGTCTTCTCCGGCCGCTTCTGATCTTCAGGACACCGTAATCTTAGCGAATCAAAAGAGGCCGCGTTAACCGCGCGTTTAAACCTCTGATTCAGCGGTCCGGGTCTATGTCGGAGAGTGCAGCAGAAGGCTGCGCTAACATGGATGTTCGGCCATGGAAGTGGTTACGAGCGCCAGGAGTTCCGTCTTACCCGTTCAGGGCGATGCGTCGCGTGTCAGCGCCGCGTCCGCACCCGGGCCCGTCAAGACCGAGCTGCCGGCACAGGCTACCGTCCAGCAGGCGGCTCGGCCCGGCAAGTCAGAGACTGGAGGGCGCGGGCCTGAGCCCGATCCCGCCACGGACCTCGCGCGCCGGGTGACGATCGATCCCGATACCCAGGAATTCGTCTTCCAGAAGATCAACCGGGATTCGGGCGAGGTCGTGCGGCAGGTGCCGGATCAAGCCATCCTGCGCATGCGCGCCTATCGCCAGGAACGCGAGCAGGTGAGCGCGGAGCACGATCTCTCCCAACGGCGCGTCGAACGCCTCGCCTGACGCCTCGGGCAAGACGCCCGAGAGATTTCGCAAGACATCGCGCTTCGGTCGCCCGGCGATCGGAGCCGTTCGGCGTGTCGTCGCCAGGTCCGCGAAGCGCGCCGGCCCCGTCTTCAACTTGCGTTCACCACGACGCGCGCTTCGGCCGGCCGCCCCTGCTTCCGACGATCATCTTTACCGGCTGTTAGAGCCCAACCGTGATCCTCAGCTCACATCCAGCCAGAAGGGCTCGGATGGCCAGAAGGCAAATCGACCAGAAAGGGTCCCGTTCACGATGGCTATTTCGCTTTCGTCTGGCGTTCGCCAGTCCCTGCAGTCGCTTCAGTCGACCGCGTCTGCCGCTCAGCTCGCCCAGTCTCGGCTTGCTACTGGCAAGCGGGTCAGCTCGGCGATCGACAACCCGGTCAACTTCTTCACCGCACAGAACCTGAACGGTCGCGCCGACGCCTTTGGGGGTCTGCTCGACGGCATGTCCAACACCATCCAGACCATCAAGGCGGCCTCCAACGGCCTCGACGGCATCACGAAGCTCGTGAAGTCGATGCAGTCGACCGTGAAGCAGGCCCTGTCCGACGCCGCAACGAACAAGCCGAGCAAGACCGGCTCGCTCGCCATGGCGACGGCCGCGGAAGTCACCGCGACCGGCAAGGACATGCAGTCGATCGCCCTCGGCAAGGCGCTCGGCGGCAATGCCACGGCGGACGCGGCCACCAGCTCCTCGGCCGGTGACCTCGGCATCGACACCTCGACCAACTCGTCGATCGGCCTCTCGATCGTCTCTGGAAACACGACCTACACGGCCTCGTTCTCGGCGACCTCGACCCTTCGCGACGTCGTTAATGAGATCAACAAGTCGGGTCTGGCGAACGCGAGCGTCGACTCCTCTGGAAAGCTGAGCATCGCCGGCAGCGGCTCCAGCACGCTGCAGGTCGGTATCGGGTCCGGTGCGGATGACGCCGCCGCCAAGACCGATGCGGCTGCGGGTACGTTGAACGCCAAGATCGGCCTCGCCGTCGCCGATGCCACCACCGGCGTCACGGCTTCGGGCAACTCGTCGGTCCGCACCGGCCTCGTGCAGCAGTTCTCTGATCTGCGTACGCAGCTGGACGGCCTGGCCAAGGATGCCGGTTTCAACGGCATCAATCTCCTCAGCGGAGACAAGCTGTCGGTCGTCTTCAACGAGAAGACCGGTGGTAGCCAGAGCAAGATGGACATCCAGGGTCAGAAGATCTCGTCTGACAACCTCAGCATCATGGATGCCTCAAGCGGAACGGCGAGCGGGAAGTACGACTTCCAGAACGACACTGACCTGAAGGCGGCGGATGCGGCGCTCACCAACGCGCTGTCGACGCTGAACTCGATCTCCTCCTCCCTCGGTGCGAACCTGTCGGTCGTCCAGACCCGCCAGGATTTCTCCAAGGCGCTGATCGACACGCTGAAGGCCGGTGCCGACAACCTCGTCAACGCCGACACGAACGAGGAGGGCGCCAACCTCCTCGCGCTGCAGACCCGCCAGTCGCTCGCCCAAACGGCGCTGTCGCTCTCGGCACAGGCAGACCAGTCGGTGCTCAAGCTGTTCTGATCCCAGAAGGGACGCAGACGCTTCAGGGTGGCAGGGCGAAAGCTCTGCCACCCTTTTTTTGTGCTCCGATCGAGCGTTAACCCGACATTAGGGTTAACGCTCGATTGTCGGACCCACTCGGCGTCGTATGACGCGTCGAGCGTAGCGGGACCGGCGAATGGCCATCACACTCTCGAACGGCGTCAGGCAGAATCTGCTGTCCCTTCAGTCGACTGCGACGCTGGTTCAGCAGACGCAGCTCCGCCTGGGGACTGGCAAGAAGGTCAATTCGGCGATCGACAACACGGTGAATTATTTCACCTCGGCCACGCTGCACGGGCGCGCCGATCAGCTCTCGTCTCTGCTCGACGGGATGTCGAACGGGGTGCAGACGATCACGGCGGCATCGAACGGCATCGACGCTATCCTCAAGCTCGTCCAGTCGTCGCAATCGACGATCAAGCAGGCGCTTCAGGAGGCCGCGCAGAACCGCCCGAGCCGCACGGGCACGACGGCTCTGGCCAATGCGGCCGAGGCCGGTGCGACCGGGAAGGGCCTCCAGGACATCACGCTGGACAAGAAGCTCGAGGAGGCGAGCGCCGGCGCAGGCGCGGCCGCCGCGACCGCGACCAGTTCCGGCAATCTCGGCATGGCGACCGGGTCCACGGTCACGATCACGGCCGGGCCGACCACCTATTCGTTCGACACGACTCCCGGCATGACGGTTCGGGACCTCGTCAACAACATCAACAGCTCGGGCATCGCGACCGCTTCCGTCGACACGGCGGGCAAGTTCACGATCACCGGGTCCGGCTCGAACCCGCTCAAGTTCAACATCGCCGATTCCGCGGCCGGCGACGGCCTCGACAATCTCGGCTTCGCGGCGGGCGACGTCACGACGCTTACCGGGACGGGCGCGACGGTGGCGACGACCTCCACGGTCCGCGCCAACCTCGTGGCGCAGTTCAACGACCTGCGCGAGCAGATCGACAAGCTGGCCACCGATGGCGGCTTCAACGGCGTGAACCTGCTCGCGGGTGACCGGCTGCAGATCGTGTTCAACGAAAAGGGCGGGGCCCAGCGCAGCACGATGCAGGTGCAGGGCAACAAGCTCACCGCGCTCAGCATCGGCATCATGCCCGCCGGCAATGTCACGCTGGACGGCCAGATCAACTTCCAGAACGACGTCGACCTGAACGCCGCGAACGAGGCGCTCACCACGGCGATGACCTCGCTCCGCTCCGTCGCGTCCAATCTCGGATCGCAACTCGCGGTGGTGCAGTCGCGCCAGGAGTTCACGAAGAACATCGTGAACACGCTCAAGACGGGTGCCGACAACCTCGTCCTCGCCGATACCAACGAGGAGGGTGCCAACCTCCTCGCCCTTCAGACGCGCCAGCAGCTCTCGCAGACCTCCTTGTCGCTTGCCGCGCAAGCCGACCAGTCGGTGCTCAAGCTGTTCGGCTGACCCTCGCACGCCGGAAGGTCCCCATGCCCCTCAAGGTCGAGCTCAAGCCGAACGAGCGGATCATCATCGGTACGGCCGTCATCACGAACGGCGACAACCGCACGCGCTTCTTCATCGAGGGCGAGGCGCCGATCCTGCGCGAGAAGGACATTCTCACGCCGGCCTCCGCCGACACGCCGGCCAAGCGGATCTACCTGGCGCTCCAGCTCATGTATCTGGCCGGAGAGGTGTCCGGCCACCACGGCGAGTATTTCAAGCTCGTCAACGAGTTCGTCGCGGCTGCGCCGTCGTCCCTGCCGCTCGTCGCCGAGATCAATAACTTCATTTTAAACGACGAACTCTACAAAGCCCTGAAGGCGGCCCAGAAGCTGATCGTCTACGAAGGGGATCTCGTCGCGCATGCATCAGGCCGCCCAAGCGTACGCGAAGACAGCACAGGCGACACTGTCGCCACGGCAGCTTGAAGCGCTGCTGCTGATGAAGGCCGCCACGCGGCTGCAATCGATCCGGGACGAGTGGGGCGCCCGGCAATCGGACCTGTCGGAGGCGCTGACCTACAATCGCCGGCTCTGGACCGTCCTGGTCAGTTCCGTCACGCGCCCCGAAAATCCGCTTCCCGACCCGATCAAGGCCAATATCGGCTCGCTCGGGCTGTTCATCTTCAACCAGACGCTCGCCATCCATGCCGAGCCCGAGCCGACCAAGCTCGGCGTGCTCGTCACCATCAACCGCGAGATCGCGGCCGGCTTGCGGACCATGGCCGAAGCGGCCTGAGACGGCGCTACTCCGCGCCGAGCACGGCCAGCGTGAGCCAGAGCGCCGCGAGGGCAGGCTTGTCGCGGCCCTCGATCTCGACCGTCACGTCGTAGCCGAGCAGCACCTCGTGCTCGCGCCGGCGCTCCAGCCGCGCGAGGCTGAAGCGGCCGCGCACCCGCGCATCGGAGCGCACCGGCGACAGAAAGCGAACGCGCTCGAACCCGTAATTCACGCCCATGCGCCGGTTGGCGATGCGGGGCAGCGCCTCCTGCCCCAGCGCGGACAGCAGCGACAGGGTCAGGAACCCATGCGCGATGGTGCCGCCGAACGGCGTCTCGGCCCGCGCGCGCTCCGGATCGATATGGATGAACTGGTGGTCGCCCGTGACCTCGGCAAAGGCGTCGATGTCGCCCTGCGCGATGCTGCGCCAGCCGGAGACCCCGAGTTCCTGGCCGAGGCGGGTTTCGAGTTCGTCGATCGTGACCATTGTGTCCGGACGGGAAGGGGGCTGGGGACCGCGCTCTGCTCAGCCCCGGAAGCGAAAGCGCCGGGGCGGGGTTGCGGCTTGCTCGTACTCCCGCGCAAGGCGGTCGACCAGTTCGGCGGCCGGCACGACGCCCTTCACGGCCCCGATGCCCTGGCCCGAGCCCCAGACGTCGCGCCACGCCTTGACCTGCTTGCCACCCTCGTCGCGCGCGCCGAAATCCATGGCCACGGCCGCGATCTCGCCGAGGGCGTTCGGGTCCATCCCGGCCGCGACGATCGAGGGCCGCAGGTAGTTGCCGTGCACGCCGGTGAAGACCGGCGAGTAGAGGATGTCGTCGGCACTGCTCTCGACGATCATCTGCTTGTAGCGCTCGGGTGCGTTCGCCTCCGCGGTCGCGATAAAGGCTGACCCGACATAGGCGAAATCGGCCCCGACGATCTCCGCCGCCCGGATGGCGCGCCCGGTCGCGATGGCGCCCGACAGCGCGAGCGGACCGTCGAACCATTCGCGGATCTCCTGCACCAGCGCAAAGGGCGAGATGGTGCCGGCATGCCCGCCCGCGCCGGCGGCAACCGCGATGAGGCCGTCCGCGCCCTTGTCGATCGCCTTGCGGGCGAAGGTTTGGTTGATCACGTCATGCAGCGTGATCCCGCCCCAGCCATGGACGGCCTGGTTCAGGTCCTCCCGTGCCCCGAGCGAGGTGATCACGATGGGCACGCGGTAGCGCGCGCAGACTTCAAGATCGTGCTCGAGCCGGGTGTTGGAGCGGTGGACGATCTGGTTCACCGCGAAGGGCGCGGCCGGCCGGTCCGGGTGCGCGCGGTCATGCGCCGCGAGCTCCTCCGTGATGCGGGCGAGCCATTCGTCCAGCAGGCTTTCGGGCCGCGCGTTCAGGGCCGGAAAGGAGCCGACGATCCCGGCCTTGCACTGTGCGATCACGAGGTCCGGGTTGGAGACGATGAACATCGGGGCCGCGATGGCCGGGATGCGAAGCCGTCCGTCGAAGATGCTGCGCCACCCGGTGTGCTGGAGTGAGCTCAAGCTGGGTACCTCGTGCTAAGCGGCTTCAGGAGGGCGACGCCGTTTCGTCTGGTCGCCTCGCCCGGCGAGGAGACCCTCGATCGAGACATCCTCGTCGAGGTCCTCCCAATGCAGGCCGCCATTGCTGATCTCGACCCGCTCGCGTTGCGCGGGAGTGCCGGCCGCCAGCCGCGGAAACCACGAGAGCGGCACGCCGATGGTCCTGCCGTCCAGGAGGTCGACCCACATGGTGACCTCGTCGAACCGGACGCTAGCCGCCTTCGGAAAAGAAGTCATTCCAAGCCTCCAGGAGCAGCCTCCGCCGGGCGGTCACCATGTCCGCCAGGTCACGCAAGACCGGCGGGGGATGCCCACGATTATAGGCCAGTTCAATGCTTGGCAGGAGCCAAAACTCGGCATCTGCATCGCCCTTGCTGACATAAACGTGCGGAGGTTCGCGAGGGTCACCCTCGTTGGAATAGAAGCCGTACCGAAATCCCTTGTGGCGGAAGACGGCTGGCATCTCCTGCGCTACGCGATGGTGACGCCGCCATCCGCCACGATCACCTGCCCGGTGATGAAGCTCGCCGCTTCCGACGCCAGAAAGGCCGCGACCGGGGCGATCTCATGCGGCTCGCCGATGCGGCGCAGCGGCGTCGCGGCGTTGCGCTGGGCAACGCGCGCCTCGTCCTCCCACAGCGCCTTGGCGAAATCGGTCTTCACGAGGCCCGGCGCGATGCAGTTCACGCGGATGTTCTTCGGCCCCCAATCGACCGCGAGGTTGCGGGCGAGGGCGAAATCCGCCGCCTTCGAAATGCCGTAGCCGCCGATATTCTCCGTGCCGCGCAGGCCGGCGATCGACGAGACGATCACGATCGATCCGCCACCCCGCTCCGCCATGCCGGGCAGGACCAGCCTGCACAGCCACAGGTTCGATTTCACGTTCGAGCCCATGATCTTGTCGAAGGCGTCGTCCGACAGCTCCGCCATCGGCCCATAGGTCGGGTTCACGGCGGCGTTGCAGACGAGGATGTCGACCCGCCCGAAGCGCTCGATCGTGCCCGCGACGAGCGCCTCGACCTCCGCCTTGCGGCCGATGTTGCAGGGGATGACGTGAGCCTCGCCCCCCGCCGCCCCGATCGCGTCGGCGACCGGCCGGCAGGCCTCCTCCTTGCGGCTGGACACGACGACCTTAGCGCCGAGCTGGCCGAACAGCTCGGCCGTGGCCCGGCCGATGCCGCGGGACGAGCCGGTGACGATCGCGACCTTGCCGGCGAGGGAGAAAGGATTTGTGCTGGCCATCCCGTGCTGTTCCACCCTGATCCCCGTTCGGCAAGGCTCACCCGCCCCGCGCGATCTCCCAGCCGCGCTCCGCCAGCAGCCGCGCCCGCTCGCCGTGCGAGGTCGCGTCGGCCGATGACGCGTTGCCCTTCATTCCCCGCGCGATCACGCCTTCGAGGATCACGGCGATCCGGAACAGCGAGAAGGCGAGGTGGAAGGGCGTGATCGTGTCCGTCCGTCCGGTTCGCCGCGCGTACATGGCCAGGTATTCCTCCTGGCTCGGGATGCCGAGCGCCGGGAGATCGAGGCCGCGCATGCCGCGGAAGGCTTCCGGCGGATTGATGTAGGGCATGCAGTTATAGGCGAGGTCGGCCAGGGGGTGCCCGAGCGTCGACAGCTCCCAATCGAGAATGCCGATCACGCGCGGCTCGTCCGGCGCGAAGATCATGTTGTCGAGCCGGAAATCGCCGTGGCAGATGGCGGTCTCCTCGCTCTCCGGCACGTGCTGCGGCAGCCACTCGGCCAGCCGGTCGATGGCCGGGTTGTCGCGCGTCCGGGACCCGGCCCATTGCTTCGACCAGCGTCCGATCTGGCGCGCGAAATAATTGCCGGGCCGGCCGAAATCGGCGAGCCCGATGGCCGCCCAATCGGCCATGTGCAGGCGGGCGAGGGCGTCGACCATGCCCTCATAGATGCCGGCCCGCGCCTCGCGCGGCAGCTCCGGCAGCGTCGGCTCCCAGAAGATGCGGCCGCGCAGCCGCTCCATCAGGTAGAAGGGCGTGCCGATCACCTCGCGGTCCGGGCAGAACAGCACAGCGCGCGGCACCGGCACGTCCGTGCGCGACAGCGCCTCGATCACCCGGTACTCGCGGTCGACCGCGTGCGCGGAGGGCAGGAGCTCGCCCGGCGGCTGCTTGCGCAGGACGTATTCGCCCGTGTCCGTCACGACCAGGAAGGTCGGGTTCGATTGCCCGCCGCGCATCTGCCGCAGCTCGACGAGCTTTGCGCCCAGGCGGTCGCCGAGCAGCTCGGCAAGTCTCGTCGTGTCGAAGCGGTGCGCGTCCCGGACCGGGATCGTCTCGGGCTGCGCTTCGCTCGCGGCGCTCACGGCCGGCCGGACGCGTGCGGCGCGCTCTCACGCGAGCCGGTATTCGCGCCCTGGTGCTTCCTCAGCTCCATCTTGGCCACCGTCTCGCGATGCACCTCGTCCGGCCCGTCCGCCAGGCGCAGCGTGCGCGAATGCGCATAGGCCGCCGCGAGGTGGAAATCCTGGCTGACGCCGCCGGCGCCGCAGACCTGGATGGCGCGGTCGAGCACCGTGCAGGCGACGTTCGGGGCCACCACCTTGATCATCGCGATCTCGGCCCGGGCCGCCTTGTTGCCGACCGTGTCCATCATGTGCGCGGCCTGCAGCGTCAGCAGGCGCGCCTGGTCGATCTGCATGCGCGATTCCGCGATCCAGTGGCGGGTGACGCCCTGGTCGGCGATCGCCTTGCCGAACGGGAAGCGGGTCAGCGCCCGGCGGCACAGGGTCTCGAGCGCGCGCTCCGCCACCCCGATGCAGCGCATGCAATGGTGGATGCGGCCGGGCCCGAGCCGCCCCTGCGCGATCTCGAAGCCACGCCCTTCGCCGAGCAGGAAGTTCGCTTTCGGCACCCGCACGTTCTCGAAGATGATCTCGGCGTGGCCGTGCGGGGCGTAGTCATAGCCGAACACCGAGAGCGGCCGGACAATGGTGATGCCGGGCGTGTCCATGGGCACGAGCACCATGGATTGCTGCCGGTGTTTTTCGGCATTC
>JAQGJZ010000218.1 GCA_028290385.1 Enterovirga sp. | reverse complement strand
GAGTGGAGCTGCGAGCGCATGATGGCGTCGCGGTAGGCGACTGCCGCCTCGCTCTGCGCCCGGTCCACGGCCGTGCGGTCGAGCTTCGCGCGCTCCGCCCGCGCCTCGTCGAGCCGCGCCGAAGCGTCCTGGCGGTCCTTCTGGGCGCTGCCGAGGCTCGTCTTCATGACCTCCGTGCGGGGATCGGTCGAGCAGCGGGTGCCGGTGACCCGGCGCCCGTCGGGCGTGGTGCTGGTGGTGCGCCAGCAGCGCTGGGCCGGAAGCGCGCCGAGCTCGGTGTTGGCGCCCTTCAGGCGCCTCTCGGCGTCCTCGAGCTGCGCCGTGCGCTGGGCCACCACCTCGTCCGCATCCTTCACCTGGCGGTCGAGCGTGGCGCGCGCATTGGTGGCGTCCGTCAGGCGCTCATGCGCCCGGACCGCCTCCTGCAGGCGAGGGCGGAACATGATTTCGCCGAGCTGCGACACGGATTTCACCGTGACGACCGCCGCGCCCGCGACCCCGATCGCCGCGACGATCCGGAGGGCGAGCGATTTCTGCGTCCGGATCGACACCGCGAGCGGCACGCGGCTGAACTCGATGACCCCGTAGGCCACCGGGGCCAGCATCATCATCCAGAACGCCAGCGGGTCGTTGCCGCCGTAGATCGATGCGAACAGCCAGGCGCCAGCGAGCGACGTCGCCACGATGACGCCCTCGGCCACGAAGGCGAGGGCCAGCCGCTTGTAGGAGATCGCATAGCCGCGCTCGAGGTCGGCTGCGCGCCGCGCCGCCTCGCGGGCCTGACGTGGGGTTGGGGCGTTCGGGCCCGTCAGAGCTACGGCATCCGCCATGCGCACCTAAAATCCTTTGCGTCGCGCCCGCGAGCTCCCCCAAACCCACGCGGCCCCGACCTTAACCGATGATTCACTTCTTCTCCAATCGGTTGACGCGGTGCAGCGGAGCCCGTCTCGTGACATGATGAACGTCCCCCTGGGCGGGGCAGGCGGCGCGCCGCTTCTGCGGCTTTCCGCCTTTCTCGCCATGGCCTTCGTCTGGGGGCTCACCTGGATTGCGGCGAAATGGGTCACGGACGCCGTGCCGCCCGTCTTCGCGGCCGGCGTGCGACTGATCCTGGCGACGCTCTGCTTTGGGGCCTGGTGCCGTCTCGGCCGCGTCCGGGTCGGCACCGCGAAGGTTGCGCGGCTCGCTTCGGCGTCGCTCCTGGTGAACACCGGCTGCTACAGCTTCCTGTTCTGGGGCGTCGCCCATTCGCCGTCGGGACTGGCCGCGATCCTGAACCTGTCCCTCATCCCGGTCTTCTCCATGATGATCGGGGCGCTCTACGGCGAGGAAACGGTGTCGCCGCGCCGCCTCGCGGCGGTTGCGCTCGGGGCGCTTGGCCTCGTGCTTCTGTTCGCCACCCGTAGCGGCAATGCCGCCCGGGACGGCGGCGAGCTCGGCCTTGGCCTCGCCGCGGTCGTCGTCGCCACCCTGTCCTATGCCTGGGGCGCGATCGTCTCGAAGCCGCTCGTCCGGGAGATGCCGCCCGTCGCGGTCGCGTTCTGGCAGACGCTGATCGGCGGCCTCTCGCTGGTGCTGGTCTCGGCCGCGATCGAGCCGCTGTCGGCCGAGGTCCTGGTCCGGCTGTTCCAGGGCAAGGCCCTGGCCGGGCTCGCCTTTCTGGTGCTGGGCGGATCGCTGGTCGGCTTCTCCGTCTATCTGTGGCTGCTGCGCGAATGGGGCGCGTTCCGGGCCGGCCTCTACGCCTTTGTCAGCCCCGTGATCGCCGTGCTCGTCGGGGCCCTGTGGCTCGGCGAGCGCTTCGGCCCCTGGGAGGGCGTCGGCATGGCCATCATGCTCGGCGCCACGGCGCTGGTCGTCAGGCCGGAGCGGGTCAGCGTTTCCTGAGCCACAGGCTGGACTCGCGCGCCCCCGGAAGCAGCGGAAGCTGACCCATCACGCCGCAGGCCAGCCAGCCCGGATGCCGGGATGCGACCCAGTGGCTCGAGAACAGGAGCTCGAAGCCGCCCGACCCGATCAGGGCGGCGACCACCGTGGCCTCGTTGTATGCGCGCCAGGCCCATTCCGGCGGGTAGGCGTCGGGCAGCAGGATGTCGTGGACATGGACCAGGGCGCCCGCGGGCAGGCGCGGCAGGAGATCGCCGACGACCCGGTCGACGTCCGAGCCCGGCATCGCGACATGGCTCGAATCCACGAACAGGATGTCTCCGGGACCGAGCCTGGCGAACAGGTCCGGATCGGCGTCGTCGAGCAGCGCGGGGACATGCCGCACGCCGAGGGCGGCCAGCGAGGCGCGCGGCGCGGGGTCGATCGCGACGATCTCCGTCGACAGCCCGCCGTCCTGCACCGCGCGGGCGAGAAAGCGCGTGGAATGGCCGGAGCCGATCTCCACGATCCGCTTCGGCTTGTCGTGCCGGACGACCACGTAGGCGATGGCCGCGTCGAGCCGCGGAAACCAATCCTGGTCGAACCGGGCCGGGCCCGGCCCGCCGAGGATGCGCAGGATGTCGGCCTGGTAGGATTCGGCGATCGCTACGAGCTTGCGAAAGCCGGGCTCGGCGCTCCTGAACAGCGGCTCCAGGGCCGGATAGGCCCGGGCCCGGACGGAGTTCGCGTGCCGATACGGGATGAAGAAGCCGCGCGGCCGGCCCAGCAGGGTCGACAGCCCGAAGGCCGCCCGGCGCAGCCGGCTGCGCGGCGTCGGCCGGCCCGGCGGGACCGTCA
>JAQGJZ010000185.1 GCA_028290385.1 Enterovirga sp. | reverse complement strand
GTGGAGCCCACCGGGTGCTGCTCGGCAAAGGCCTCCCACGGGTTCTGCAGGGTCTGCTTGAGACCCAGCGAGATGCGCCGCTTGACGGGATCGACCTCGATGATCTGCACCTCGACCTCCTGGGAGGTGGAGACGATCTTGCCCGGATGGACGTTCTTCTTCGTCCAGGACATCTCGGAGACGTGTATCTGGCCCTCGATCCCCGGCTCCAGCTCCACGAAGGCGCCGTAATCGGTGATGTTGGTCACGCGGCCCTTCAGCTTCGCGTCGACCGGGTAGCGGGCGGCGATGCCGTCCCACGGATCGGCCAGGAGCTGCTTGATGCCGAGCGAGATGCGGTGCGTCTCGTGGTTGATCTTGATGATCTTCACCTTGACGGTCTGGCCGATGTTCACGACCTCCGACGGGTGATTGACGCGCCTCCACGCCATGTCCGTGACGTGCAGCAGGCCGTCGATGCCGCCGAGGTCCACGAACGCGCCGTATTCGGTGATGTTCTTCACCACGCCGTCGATGACCTGGCCCTCTTCGAGGTTGGCCACCAGCTCCGAGCGCTGCTCGGCCCGGCTCTCCTCGAGGACGGTGCGGCGCGACACGACGATGTTGCCGCGGCGGCGATCCATCTTGAGGATCATGAAGGGCTGCGGGGTGCCCATCAGCGGCGACACGTCGCGCACGGGCCGGATGTCGACCTGCGAGCGCGGCAGGAACGCCACGGCGCCGTCGAGGTCGACCGTGTAGCCGCCCTTCACCTGGTTGAAGATCACGCCGTTGACGCGCTCGTTCGCCTCGAAGGCGCGCTCGAGCTTAACCCAGCTCTCCTCGCGGCGAGCCTTGTCACGGCTGATGACGGCCTCACCGAGCGCGTTCTCGACCCGCTCGAGATAGACCTCGACCTCGTCGCCGACCTGGAGCGGCTGGTCGCCCCGGCCGGGGCCGGTGAATTCCTTCAGAGGGACGCGGCCCTCCGTCTTCGCGCCGACGTCGATGACGGCGACGTCCTTCTCGATCGCGACGACCTTCCCCTTGACGACCGAGCCCTCTTGGACCTCGGACTTCTCGAAGGATTCCGCGAGCATCGCGGCGAAATCTTCGCGCGCGCTATTCTGCAAAGCTGCTGACATTCAGTCTCCTGGTGCGCCTCTCGGGCGCGCGCCGGCGGTTCGTGTGGGTCTACGATCTGGCCCGTCGGCTTGGTGCCGCGCACCTCGTAAGGTGTCTGCGGAACCCACTGCCCGAGGGCAGGCCGGCGCGTCGTCGACGGGCGAGATCGGTACCGGCGGGCTGGCGGGACAGGTCCGGCGCGGGCGTGCCTGCGCGAAGCTGTCGTCATCGTCTCGTCGGAACCGGGCTCATGTAATGCATCGCGCCTGTTGCGACAAGTTGATTTGCAGTGTCAGGCGGCCTTCCCGGCCCGTGCCGCCCAGGCGAGCGCGCGGTCGAGCCTGTCGTTGCCCCAAAACATCTCGCCATCAGCCGTGATAAAGGTCGGCGCGCCGAAGATTCCGCGCTCGCGCGCCTCGTCGCATTGCGTCCTGAGCCGGGCCTTGTGCTCCTCCGCCTGCGCGGCCGCGAAGACCGGCGCCGGCGCGAGCCCGAGGTCCCGCAGCAGCTCGGCGATGAGGTCCGCGTCCGACACCGAGCGGCCCAGGCCGAACTCGGCGTGGAACACCGATTTGCTGAACGCGGGGCCCCAGCCCTGATCGACGCCCAACAGCGCGACGCGGGCCGCCAGCAGCGAGTTCTGCGGAAAGGGGTCAGGCCTGCGGCAGGGGAGCCCGAGCGCCGCCGCCTCCCGCTCCATGTCGCGCCACATGTAGCGGCCCTTGGCCGGGTAGAGGTTGAACGGCGAGGTGGTCCAGCCCTGGGCGGCGAAGATCGGGCCGAGCAGGAACGGACGCCAGACGATTTCGATGCCGGCGGCCTCCGCCTCGCGCTCGATCCGCATGGCGGCAAGGTAGGAATAGGTCGAGGCGAATTCGTACCAGAATTCGAGGCTGGGTCTCGTCATGGTCGCTCCGGCCTGGCGGGCCCGCCGCGACTCGGACGGGCTCGGGATGCCCTTTGGGCTACACGAATTCGTCCTCGCGTCCGCGCCCGATCACGATTTCGCCCTTGGCCTCCAGGTCTTTGGCGACCTGGATGATTGCACCTTGAGCCTGGTCGACGTCCTTCATGCGCATGGGGCCGAGCGCCTCCAGGTCGTCCATGAAGAGTTTTGCGGCGCGGCTCGACATGTTGGACGTGAACGCCTCGCGCGCCCGCTCGTTCGCCCCCTTGAGGGCACGGGCGAGCAGCCCCTTGTCCACGGTCCGCAGCAGCGTCTGGATCGCGGCGGCGTTCAGGTTCGTCAGATCCTCGAACGTGAACATCAGCTCCTTGATCTTGGCCGCGGCTGCCTCGTTCGTGCGCTCGAGCGCGCCCATCAGGCGCTTCTCCGTCTGACGGTCGAGATTGTTGAAGACCTCGGCGATCGCCTCGTGCGAGTCCCGCCGCTGCGTGCGCGACAGGCCCGACAGGAACTCGGCATGGAGCACCTGCTCGACGCTCTCCAGTGCCTCGCGCTGCACGGTGTTGAGCGTCAGCATGCGGTTCAGCACCTCGGTCGCGAAGTCCTCCTCCAGCGCCGAAACGGTGCGGGCGGCAATCTCGGCCGGCAGGCGCGACAGGATCAGGGCGACCGTCTGGGGATGCTCGCCCTTGAGGTATGCCGACAGAAGCGAGACGTCGACGCTCGACAGCTTGTGCCAGACGTTGCGGCTCGCCTGGCCACGGATCTCGTCCATGATCGCGTCCGCCTTCTCCTTGGGCAGGACGCCGCGGAGAAAGGTCTCGGTGCGATCGTAATTGCCGACCACCTTGTCCTGCTCGGTCAGGCTTTGGGAGAATTCCTCCGCGATCGACTCGATCTTCTGGCGCGGCACGGTGCCGAGCTCGGCCATCGCCAGCGACAGCTTCTTCACCTCCTCCTCGTCGAGGTGCTGCCAGATGGGCGCGCTCCGCTCCTCGCCGAGCAGCAGCATGATGGTCGCCGCCTTGCGGGCGCCGCTGAGCTCGTCGCGTGCCCTGGGTTCCGTGCTGAGCGCTGTTGACATGGCGGAGGGTTGCAGGTTGCCGACGAGCGTCAAGCGTGAGGCTCGATCTCGTATTGCGGGTTCGTGACCGATTGGACGAGCTTCACCGCAACGTTGTTGCCGGCGCGGCCCATGCGGCCGCGGGTGACAAGGACGTCGGCGCAGCGGAGCTCGACCGGGTTGTCGGGACCGATGTCGAACATCAGCGTGTCGCCGACCGCGAGGTTCAGCACGCGCCCGAGCGGCAGCATCTCCTCGTGCAGCACGGCCGTGAGGCTCACCTCCGAGCGGCTGACCTCGGACACGAGATGCTGCTGCCAAACGTCGTCCTGCCCCAGCCGGTCGCCGACATAGGACAGGCTCAGAGCCTCCCGGATCGGCTCCAGCGTGACGAAGGGCAGGACGATGTCGAAGAAGCCCTGCAGCGTCCCCAGTTCGACCTTGAAGGTCGCGAGCGCGACGATGTTCTGCGGCTGCGTGATGGACGCGAAGCGGGGGTTCGTCTCGAAATGGTCGAGCACGAAGTCGACCGGCGAGATGGAGCTGAACGCTTCCTTGGTGTCGCTCAGCACCGCTTCGAAGAAGCGGCGCAGCATGTTCATCTCGATGGACGAGAACGAGCGCCCTTCCACGGCCGGCGGGGACAGGCTGGCATTGCCGCCGAACACCACGTCGATGAGGGAATAAACGAGGCTCGAATCCACCACGACGAGCCCGAAATTGTTCCAGGGCTGCGCCTTGGTCACCCCGATGAGCGACGGCAGCGAGATCGAGTCGAGGTATTGCCCGAAGCGGAGTGAGGTGATGCGGTCGAGCCGGACCTCGACGATGTCGGACGTGATCTTGCGCGCCGAGATGCGCAGCAGCTTCACCAGGCGGTCGAAGACCGCCTCGAGCATGGGGATGCGCTCGTAGGGGACGGTCGGCGCGTGCACCAGCGCGTCGATGCCGGACTGGCTCTGGGCCGGGCCGCCGAAGCCGCCGAATCCCAGAAAGTCGTCGATCGAGGCTTGGTTGAACGGCGCGTCCTTCTCCTCGCCGTCCTGTGCTGCCTCAAGGTCGAGGTTCGCCATCCGTCGTTCCTGTCGGCGGACGTGCCGCTCGCGTCGCGAAGGCCCCTTCGGGTGAGCCCGAACTGGTACCGAGATTATGGTTTCCGGCAGGTTAATGCCGGGCTGAATGGCCTATCCGGTCAGGCCGGCCGAAACGGCTGCTGGACAGCACGCCGCGCTCTTGCAGGGGGCTCTTCGGGCCGCGTCGGGGCACCGGATCCACGTCAGAATTCCTCAATCAGTTCAGCTTAGCGTCCGCGCGATCTCCGGCGGCTTCGGTCCGACCGGTCTGGCCGCAAGGGGGCAAGGTGAAGCTGGGTTTGCGTGCGAAGCTGGCGTTGTTGCTGATCCTCTTCGGCACCTTACCCCTGACCGCGATCCTCGCGGGCTACTTCGCCGAGGTGCGCCCGCGCGTGAAGGCGCTCTCCTTCTCGAGCCTGCAGGCCCACGCCGTCTCCATCGGCGCCACCTTCAACCGCGAACTCGTCGAGCGGATGAAGAACCTCGAGGCCGCCGTGGTCGGGCATCCTTCGGCGCTCAGGCCCGAGAATTGGCGCAAGCCTGAAGGCGTTCTCGCCAACATCCTGAACGGCGACCTGCAGGCGGGGAAGTACCGCCTGATGCTCATCGTCGACCCGAAGGGCGAGCTGCTGGGCGCGAACAACCGTGATCTTGCCAGCAAGCGCCTGCCGGTCGAGCAACTCTACGACATGAACTTCGCCCATGAGCCCTGGTTCAAGGAGGTCATGGGCGGCCGGCACACCTTCGACGCCGGGATGCTGAAGATCACCATGCTGCCGCTGCGGCGCGAGCCGGCCGTTGCGAAGCTGTACGGCGGTGAGGGCTGGGTAATCCCGATCGCGGCGCCCGTGCGGGGCGCAGCGGGGGAGCTCCTGGGCGTGTGGGTGGATTTCCTCGACTACGCGCGGTTCGAGGACATCATCACGGCCGATGTCGCGCGCGCGGCACTCGTCACGGAAGGCGACATCGCGTCCGCCCGGCTCAACCTCGACGTTCTCGATCCCAGCAACCGGCTGCTCTACGCCTACCGCACGGGGCTCGACGGCAAGGGGCGATTCCTCGGTACCGGCGTGATCGGGCAGGAGCCGGAAGCGGCCGTTCGGGAGCTGGTCGATGGCCTTTCTCCTAGCCAGGCCTCGCTTGTCGCGGTCGGCGACACCGACGCGATCACGGCCGTGCGGGCCCCGTCCGCGCGCGGCTTCACGGCAGACTGGCGGATCGTCATGCGGGTGCCGGAGGCGCAGGCCTTCGCGACCGCCGACGCGATCACGGCGCAGATCCTGATCGCTCTCGCCCTCACGGCCCTGCTCGCCGCCGCGTGCGGCACGCTTGTGGGCGCTCGGTTCAGCCGGCCGACGCTCAACGTCGCCGCCCGGATGCGGACGCTTGCGGCTGGCGACACCGCGGCCCCGGTGCCGCATGCCGATCGCTCGGACGAGATCGGGCAGATGGCCAAGGCCGTCGAGGTATTCAGGGAAGACGCGATCGCGCGCCTCAGGATCGAGCAGGACGCGAATGCGCAGCGCGGGCTCACGGAGCGGGAGCGCCTGCGCCACGAGCAGGCCCGCGCGGCCGCCGCCGAGGAGCAGGGCTTCGTGGTGGCCCAGATCGGGCGCGGCCTCGAGGCGCTGGCACAGGGCAACCTGACCTTCCGGCTCGCGGACGGCTTCCCGGGCGAGTACCGCAAGCTCCAGGACGACTTCAACGCCGCGCTCGCTACGCTGCAGCACACGATGCGGACCATCGCGGGCGCCACGGAAGGCATCCGCTCCGGCACCGGGGAGGTGAGCCAGGCGGCCTCCGACCTGTCCAGGCGGACGGAGCGGCAAGCGGCCTCGCTCGAGGAAACGGCCGCCGCGCTGGACCAGATCACCGCGACGGTCCGCAGGACCGCCGAGGGCGCCAACCAGGCGCGCGACGCGGTCACGATCGCCAAGTCCGATGCCGAAAGCTCGGGCCGGGTCGTCGGCGGTGCCGTTCAGGCGATGGCCGAGATCGACAAGTCGTCCCGCGAGATAGCGAACATCATCGGGGTGATCGACGAGATCGCCTTCCAGACGAACCTGCTCGCCCTCAATGCCGGCGTCGAGGCCGCGCGGGCCGGCGACGCCGGAAAGGGTTTTGCCGTGGTGGCCTCGGAGGTCCGGGCCCTCGCGCAGCGCTCCGCCGAAGCCGCCAAGGAGATCAAGGCGCTGATCCAGGCCTCGTCCTCCCAGGTTGAGAACGGGGTCGCGCTCGTCGGGCAGGCCGGCAAGGCGCTCGACCGGATCGTCGCCCAGGTCTCCGAGATCAACGCCGTCGTGACCGAGATCGCCGCCTCCACCAAGGAGCAGGCGACGGGCCTCGCCGAGGTGAACACGGCCGTCAATCAGATGGATCAGGTCACCCAGCAGAACGCCGCCATGGTCGAGCAATCGACCGCCGCGAGCAATTCCCTGGCGCAGGACGCGGAAGAACTCGGCCGCCTTGTTTCCCAGTTCGAGGTCGGTCCGGGCGGGGCCGTCGGGCAGCGGCCCGGGCGATCGAGCCGGCCGCAGCGCACCGTGACGGCCTTGCGGGCCGCGGGCGCGCGCGGGGTTTCCGCGCTGCGCAAATCCGAGCCGGCCGAGGACGCCTGGCAAGATTTCTGAGGGGATGGCCATGCAGGCGATGACTGAATCGCAACCCGCGACCCTGAAGCTGCGGCCCGTGCTCGACCTCAGGGCCGCCGCGCCCCTCAAGGCCGAGTTCGGCGCCCTGCGCGGCAGGCCGGTCTCGGTGGACGCGACCGACGTGGATCGGGTGGGCGCGCTCTGCCTCCAGGTGCTCATGTCGGCGCACTCGACCTGGACCTCGGACGGGGTGGGTTTCTCTCTCGGAAAAACCTCGCCGGCCTTCGAGGAAGGGCTCGAAACGCTCGGCGCCTCCTTTCTTCTCTATTCGATCCCCCGGGAGGGACTCCGGTGAACAAGACCATCCTCACGATCGACGATTCCCGCACCATGCGGGACATGCTGATGCACGCGCTGTCCAATGCCGGGTATCGCGTGGTGCAGGCCGTCGACGGGGTGCACGGGCTCGAGGTGCTCGATGCCGAGGCCCCCGACGTGATCATCACGGACATCAACATGCCCCGGATGGACGGCTTCGGCGTGATCGAGAGCGTCCGCAAGGACGACCGCCATCGGGCGACGCCGATCCTGGTGCTCACGACCGAGAGCGACGCGACCAAGAAGGACCGGGCCCGTGCGGCCGGTGCGACCGGCTGGATCGTGAAGCCTTTCAGCCCCGAGAAGCTCGTGAGCGCGATCCGTCGCGTCGCGGCCTGATTTCACTCTTCCCCTGAGGAAGGCGCCACGTGGATCCTCTCGCTTCCATCAAGATCACGTTCTTCCAGGAATGCGAGGAGCAACTGGCGGAGCTGGAAACCGGCCTCCTGGCCATGAAGGAGGGCGACAGCGATTCCGAGACGGTGAACGCCGTTTTCCGGGCGGTGCACTCCATCAAAGGCGGCGCGGGCGCGTTCACGCTGACGGACCTCGTTCGGTTCACGCATGTCTTCGAAACCGTGCTCGACGACATGCGGGCCGGACGGCTCACGCCGGATGGGCCGATCCTCGACGTGATGCTCCGAGCGGCCGACCTGCTGGCTGATCTTGTCCGGGCGGCCCGCGACGGCGGGTCGGTCGACGAGGCCCGATGCAAGGTGCTGATCGCAGAGCTCGATGAGCTCACCGGCACCCAGGACGGGGCGGCCGGCGGGGACGCGTTTCTGGATCTAGACTTCGCCCCGATTGCCGTCATGGCCGATTTTCTGGACGAAGATCCGGTCCCGGCCGAGCCGGACGTCGAATGGGCTTCCGCCGATGCACGGGTCGTGGCGTTCAGGCCCAAGGCCGCCCTCTACACCAAGGCGAATGAGCCGGCGGTGCTGCTGCGGGAGCTTGCCACGCTCGGCAAGACCGAGCTGAGGCTGGACGCGACGGAGCTGCCGCTCCTCGACGATCTCGAGCCGGAGAACGCCTACATCCATTGGGTTGCAACCGTTGCGACCTCGGAC
>JAQGJZ010000178.1 GCA_028290385.1 Enterovirga sp. | reverse complement strand
AGCACTTGGCCGAGATGCTCTTCCGCAAGCTGGTGACGTCGCTTGGCAAGCACGTCGAGCGCCCGGTTGGGACCCTTTACGACGGCCTCGGGCAGTCTGCCGTCGAGGGACTCCTTGCGATCGGCGCCGAGGAGATCCGGCGCGAGCTTGAGGTGAGGATCAAAGCCTCAGCTTACAAGCGACCTGCTCGGACGCCGAGTTTGGGCGAGTTCTGGGAAGACCTGCGCTCCCATGTGCATCGCAGGCAGGTTGCTATCCTCGGGCTGTCCGGTGCCGATGAACATTGGACGGTGGCCTACGCCATGTCCAGCAAGCTGATCAGGCTTCTCGATTCGGCCGAGCGGCATGTTCTGCGACGGTCCCGCTGCACGATTTCTCGCGCACGGAGCCGCTACCGAATCGATCCCGCGGCAGTGATCCTGGTCAAGCGGAGCAAGTGAGCCTCGCCCACCGCTCACTTTACCTTGCGGCCGGCCCTGAGCGGTTCTGGGGGACGGCTCCCCTCGAGTGGTTCGATGAACAGCTCGACCAGCGGCACCTCCAGGGCGGAGGCGAGACGCTCCAGGACGGCGATCGTCGGGTTCTCCAGTCGCCGCTCGAGCCGACCGACATAGGTGCGATCGACCCCGGCCTCCAACGCGAGCGCGTCCTGCGACAGCTCGCGCGCGACCCGCAGCCGGCGAAGGTTCCAGGCCACCAGGTCGCGCCCTTTCATGGCCCGACCAGGGTGATGCCGTGAACGTGCTTATAGCTAGTGACGAAGGGGCACTCCGAGGTGAACAAGTGGAAACTTCAACCCGCTTTGACGCAATTCGACGTCCGGGATCTCGTGGATGCAGAGCACTTCGCGGAGCGGATCGGGAAAAAGCTGAATACGACAGTGACCATCCATCCGAAGCTGCTGGACGAGTACCCGGTGGATGCCGGGGGTTGGCTCTCCTCGCTTTTCAACAAGCTGAGGATCCGCGGCCAGCGCGCCGGCTTCGGCTATTCCGCCATCTGGGTCCGCGAGAGTTTCAAAAGCCTCCAGCGCGAGCACGTCCGTTCTCATGAACGTGCCACCCAGACGCCTGAATGACCTCGAGACGGCTGTCGGGGGGTGGCTTCCCGGAAGCGATGCAGTCATAAAGTTCGGCGCGCCTGAATACGGGACGGGACGCTTTGGCGAGCGGGTCAACAAGGCCCTCACGTACATGCTGATGCAGATGACGAACCAGGCACGGTTCCCTCTGTGGAACCAGGTGCGGCGCCAGAAGCACTGCCGGGAGACGCACCAGCCCCTAGCGGCGATGCTTGGTAGGGCGATGCGGTGTGTCCCGGACCCTGAACACGCAGGCTCGTAAGACGTTCTGGACACCTCAATATGGGTCCGCTCCGCACTTTGCCGAGATTGAAATACCTCCAAGAGCCGCTGGGGCAGGCACAAGGCGGTTGGAGGTCCTGAGATGCCCGACTCGAACAAGGAAACCCTGCTCGCCACCGGCTTCGTTGACGTGGGGGCGTGGCACCAGGCCGGCGAGGGAATTGTCTACAAGCTCGACGGCGAACGGGCCCCAGCGAACGCACTGCTCATGGAGCAGCCCAACGCGCTCTACGCCTTCGTGCGTGACGAAGCCGTCCGGTACATCGGGAAGACCACGCAGGGCGTGAAAAGTGGGTTCGTCGGCTATCGCAACCCGGGCAAGGGGCAGCAGACCAACCTGCGCTGCAACGCGAAGATCAAGGAGGCGCTCAAGGCAGGGGCCGAGATCCGAATCCTCGTTTTCACGCCGGTATCAGACCTCCGTTATCGCGAATTCGAGATCAACCTGGCCGCAGGGTTGGAGGACGCCCTCATCAAGGCATTCCAGCCGCCATGGAACGGCAGCGACAAGGGCAAGCCGATCACGGAAAACGCCGAGCGCGAGAAGGCGGAGGAGACGGTCGACGCCTTACCTGACGATTATGCTGCAACGTGCTCGCCAATGTTCACAAGCGCGCCCACATTGGCGACATTCGAGATCACGCTCGGGCAGGCCTACTACCATCATGGTTTCATCAACCCGGGCAAGGGTGTCAGCTCTCTGCTCGGTCCTGATAGCGATCCCATCCAGATCGCGTTCGAGGACGGCACGGACCCGGTCCTCTCGACGATCAACCGAAAGGCCAACCCGAACGGCACAGTCCGGATCGTCGGACGGAATCGCCAAATAGCCGAGTGGTTTCAGGGCCACTTCCACCTGGGCGACGTCGTTCAGGCCAAGGTAGTGGACCCGAACCACATCCTGCTGATGTCACCCAAGCCGGGGGGCACCCAAGCGCCTGCGGACGAGAGTCCCGCCCCGGTGGGGATCCGCCCAGTGACCTGAGCCCCTGCTTCTCGCCCAGCGATGGCTGGAGTCCGGCCCAGCAGAGGGACGGACGATGAAGCGGTCACGGTCCACGAAAGAGCAGATCGTCGCGATCCTGCGGGAGCAGGAGGCGGGCGTGGCGACGGCGGAGGTCTGTCGCAAGCACCGCCATCAGCAGCGCGACCTTTTACGCCTGGAAGGCGAAGTATGGCGGCTTGGATGTGTCGCAGGCCCGCAAGCTGAAGGCACTGTAATTGGAGAACGCCAGGCTCAAGAAGCTCCTGGCCGAGGCGATGCTCGATGTCGCCGTTTTGCGGGACGTGACCGCAAAACGTGATGACGCCCGTGGCTAGGAGGGAGGCCGTCGCCTATCCGCAAGCGGCCTTCGCCCTCTCGCAGCGACGGGCGTGCACGATCCTCGGCTTCGACCGCACCTCGATCCGCTACGGCAGCACGCGGGGCGATGATGCTGAGCTCCGCGGGCGGCTGCGGACCCTTGCCCGTGAGCGACACCGGTTCGGCTGGCGCAGGCTTCTTGTGGTTGGGCGCCATCCCTTCGCGGGCGAGCAGGATCATCAACCAACCCCGGCCTCCAGCCATGACCGGAGGAGATCAGGGGCTCAGGTCATCTTCAATGAAGTCAGGACAGGGGTGAGCTGGCCCGCAAATCAACAGTGCACTTTGAGACAAACACACTGAGGTGCTGGAGCGCATGGCACGTGAGGCGCCCCGAGCGGGTCCTGATCGCGCCAGGAACAGACATCGGGTGCTTGCCAGAAAGCGGACCTTCCCCACGGGTCCGGCTTTACGCCCGCTCACGACCCTTCTGTGACGTTCAGAATGTCTGCTTCCGGGCAGCTACTGAGACCGGAGACCGGCCGCTCGGTCGAGGTTCCATACAGGTCCGTCTCCGCCTCGATGAGACGGGCGAACTCAGTCGGAGAGGTCGCAAACGGCATAGCTCAAGGTCAGCGAGCCTGCCACAAAGCTTCGGGCCGACGTGGGCGGCTGGACTGGACGCACCGGCACTGGGCAAACTCGGACTTTGGGGGCAGACCACCTCCCAGGTCGTCGCTTCGTTCACGAGGAAGAGCCGGATGAAGAGGATGTCCCGATGGCTACTCGGCATCGCTGCCGCCGTCACGTTTGCCTGCCCAGCTACAGCGCAGTCCCAGAGAACGTTCCTGATCGGGTTTATGGTGCCGTCCTCCCAGTCCACGACCGAGGCGTGGGTCGCAGCCTTCCGTGAGGAGTTGGCCGGTCTGGGTTACACGGAGGGCAGGAACCTTGTGATCGAAAGCCGCTTCGCCAACGGAGCGCGCGACAAGCTTCCGGGCTACGCGTCAGAGCTTGCGGCGAAGAAAGTGGACGTGATCTTCGCGCCGGGCGAGCCAGCACTCCTCGCCGCGAAGGCGAACGGCGCGAACATCCCCATCGTGTCGGTAACTTGCGACCCGCTTCATAAACTTCTCGGCTCACTCGCCCGTCCTGGGGGCAACGCGACAGGGTTCACCTGTGTCTCTTCGGACTTGAGTGCCAAGCGGGTTGGGCTCTTCAAGAGCCTCCTTCCGAAAGCCCGCAAGCTCGCGCTCCTATACAATCCTGCGGACAATGGGGAGCCGGAGCTTGCTGAAGTAGATCGAGCCGGAGCCGCTGCTGGACTCGAAGTTGCGCGGTTCCCGGTATCCTCGGGAAAAGACCTTGAGGGTGCATTCAAAGGCATGGTCGCGCAGGGATGCGCGGGCGTCTATATCCTCGCCAGCAGCTTCGCGAACGAGCATCGAGCGGCCCTTGCCAGCATCGCCCTCGAAGCACGCCTCCCCGCCCTCTACGGTTTCCGCGAGTTCGCGGAAGTTGGCGGTCTGATGTCTTACGGCGCTTCGTTTGTGACCGGCTTTCGACGCGCTGCGCACCTCGTGGACAGAGTTTTGAAAGGCGCTAACCCGGCTGACATCCCGGTTGAGCAGCCAACGCGCTTCGAACTCGTCCTGAATGCCAAGACGGCGACCCAATTGGGGCTCGAACTGCCGCCTATTCTGCTCACCAACGCCGACGAAGTGATTGAATGACTACTCGGAAGTGTCGCAGGTAAACGGCCCCACCTGTCGTGCCGGGCCTGCGCACCGCCTACGTCGCCGGACGGCCTCAGCCGTCTCGCAGGAATGACCGCTTCCCACCCGATCCGGTCTTTGGGTTATCACGGCGGCTGCGAAAGCCGCCGTGGGTCTCTTAGAGATCGGTCTGCTCGGAGAGGACCAGGGCGTCGTCCACCTCGATCCCG
>JAQGJZ010000152.1 GCA_028290385.1 Enterovirga sp. | reverse complement strand
GGCCGGTGCAGGGTGTCAACGCCGCCGCGGGAGGCGGGCGCCTTCGGGATGCCGCAGTTGGGCAGGACACCCGAGCCGCTTTGGAGACGCAGATGATCACTCGCCGGCACATTTTCCGGCTCGCAGGCGCGGGCCTGGCCGCCGCAGCTTTGCCGGCTGGGGGCGCCCTCGCCGAGAGTTCCGCCGCCAACCAATGGTTTGCGGTCACGAGCGATGACGGCAAGCCCGTGGCGAACCTCCGCGTCCCGGTGGAACTGGCGGAAGAGATCGAGGACCTGCAGGGCGCCGTCTGGGGCGGGCCGGCCAATGCCGCGATCAAGCTGGTGGAGTTCTTCGACTACAATTGCCCCTGGTGCCGGAGCGCCTACGACCAGGTGAACGTGCTTTTGCGCGACAACCGCGACCTGCGGATCGGCCTCGTCAACAATCCGATCCTGTCGCCCATGTCGGCGCAGGCCGCCAAGGTCGAACTGGCCTTGCTGAAGCTGAAAGGTGCGGCCGTCGCGCACTAGCTGACGGACCTCCTGTTCGCGACGCCCGGCCGGATCGACGGAGCGCGCGCACTGGCCGCGGCCGAGAAGCTCGGCGCCGATCGCGCAGAGGTGGAGCGCGTCGCGGATGGGCCGGACGTGCAGGCGACGCTCGGCCGCCAGATGCGGCTGGCGGCCTCGCTCGGGCTCGTGGCGACCCCGTCCTACGTGATCGGCGGGGCGGCGGTGCTAGGCTATCCGGGTCCCGGGACCCTCGCGCGCATCGTCGAGAACGCGCGCGAATGCGGCACGATCAGTTGTTGAGAGCGGCCACCCTCAGGTGCGGGGCCTGGCGCGGCGCGGACCTGCGGCGCGCCCGCCCGAGCCGAGCCACACCTCGATGTCGAACTCGCCCGTGCCGCGCGGGACGACCATGCCCTCCTCGACCACGACCGCGCTCTGCTCGTACTGGCCGGCTGGAATCGTAATCGCGGCCCGCCGCGAGCGGGTCGCCAGGACCTGCTCGCCGCGCTTCAGCACGATGTTCACCGGTGTGTCGTAGCGCCCGCCGGCCCCGGCACCGGGCCCGAGCAGCGCCCGCACCTGGACGCCCACCTTCACGAGCACCGCGCCGTCAGGACCCTCGACGCACTCGCGGGCGACATTGGCGATCGACACCTGGCTGCGGACGGCAGCGCTGTCCGTCCCGCCGGCGCGGATTGCTGCGCCCCCTTCCGTGACCGTCACGGCCGGGCAATCCACCACCTCCAGCGGCGGGATCACCTGGGCCGGCGGCACCGTGGCGCCGCCATACAGGAGGAAGTTCTTGAGCGTGCCGCCCGCCCCCTCGCCCGAGGCGGTCTGGGTGGAGTTGCAGGCCCCAAGCGCGAGCGGGATGAGCGCACAGGCAAGCTGGCCGGCGCGTTGAAACGGCAAACGAAGCATTCCGGACCTCAGGGAAGAGCGTCGAAACCGGGTCCAAAGCCCTCGAGCGACACGGGAATCCCGACGCCTTCCTCCGGCGTCTGGAAGACGATGAAGGTGGCCGTCTTGCCGCCCTTGAGCTGGTTCAGGAGGTTGTCCTCCATGACCACCTCGGCGACGCAGCCCGTGGTCAGACAGCGGACAAAGCCGGCCCGGCCGACATCGGTCTGGTCGATCTTGAGCCCGAGCCCGGCCGGCAGAAGCACGCCCAGGGGGGCGACAACCCGCAGGAGGCGGCTCTTGGCATCGGCCGTCTTCAGCATGATGACAAGGAGCGTGACGTTGGGCCGATCCTCGGCCGCCACGTTCTGCACGAGCGCGCATTGCTCGGCCTTGGCGCCCGCCGGCGTCTCGCAGCGCATCTGCCAGTCGCCGAACGTGTTCTTGACGACGCCCTGCGCCGAGGCGGGCGCGCTTCCCGCAACCGCTCCCCAGATCAGACCGAGGCTGAGCCCCAGCCGCCCTAGCATTGTAAATGGTGCCATTTCGGGTCCTGCCGCAGGCCCGCCGAAGCCCGCGGATAAACCGAACTCGGACCATGGTGGAGGTGCGCCTGTCAAGGTCGCGCAGGGAAAGCGGGATTTCCCGTCGCGTCCGGCCCTTATGACGCATCGATTGCCCGAATTGGCGGCGTTGCGTCATGTCGGGGGATGTGTTCTTAGACGCGTTGTTAATCGGGGCGCGATGGCTCGCGCTTGTCTGCCGGACGATGTGCCGCGCCCGCCCCTCTGAATGGTCCGACGATCTCAGAGTTCTGGACGAGGATGGGGATGGTAAATCGGCTACGCGGTCTGAGCTCGGCTCTGGTCGCCGCGGGAGTGATGGCAGGTTCCGCGGGGGCGGCTCACGCTGCGGGAATCGGCCAGCCGGAAGATTGGCAGATCTCGATGCAGCAGGCCGTGACCCCGCTCGCTCGCGAGATGCAGAGCTTCCACACCGAACTGATGTGGATCATCACGGCGATCGTTCTCTTTGTTCTCGCCCTCATCGTGGTCGTGGTGGTGCGCTTCAACGAGAAGGCCAACCCGACCCCGTCGAAGACGAGCCACAACACCGCGATCGAGATCGCCTGGACGGTCGTTCCGGTGCTGGTCCTGCTTCTGATCGCGATCCCGTCCTTCCGGCTGCTGCGCAACCAGCTCGTCATCCCGAAGGCGGACATCACCATCAAGACGACCGGCCATTCCTGGTACTGGTCCTACGAATACCCGGCCGATCAGGGCGGCGGCTTCCAGTTCGACGCCAACATTGTCGAGCAGGCCGACCTCAAGCCCGGCCAGCCGCGGCTGCTGACGACGGACAACGAGGTGGTCGTCCCCGTGAACAAGGTCGTCCGCCTGCAGACGACCTCGGCCGACGTCATCCATTCCTGGGGTGTCCCGTCGCTCGGCTTCACCATGGACGCCGTGCCCGGCCGCCTGAACGAGATCTGGTTCAAGATCGAGCGTGAGGGCGTTTATTACGGCCAGTGCCGCGAGCTCTGCGGCCAGCGCCACGCCTACATGCCCATCATGGTGCGCGCCGTCAGCGACGCCGAGTACGCGACCTGGCTCACGCAGGCGAAGCAGAAGTTCGCCTCGACGGCCACGGACGGCACCAAGCTCGCCGACGCCACCCGCTGAACGAATCTACGAAGAAGTCCGCCATGGCCCACGCTGCCCACGCCGACCACGCCGATCATCACACCCCCACGGGGTGGCGCCGGTGGTTGTATTCGACCAACCACAAGGACATCGGCACCCTCTACCTCCTGTTCGCCTTCACGGCCGGCATGGTCGGCGGCCTGCTCTCCATCGCGATGCGCATGGAGCTGCAGGAGCCAGGCCTCCAGATCTTCTCGAACCCGCAGACCTTCAACGTCTTCGTGACGGGCCACGGCCTGATCATGGTGTTCTTCCTGGTCATGCCGGGGCTCATCGGCGGGTTCGGCAACTGGTTCGTGCCGCTGATGATCGGGGCGCCGGACATGGCGTTCCCGCGCATGAACAACATCTCGTTCTGGCTGACGGTGTCCGGCTTCGGGCTCCTGATCATGTCGCTCTTCTTCGAAGGCGCGCCGGGCTCGCTCGGTGCGGGCACGGGCTGGACCGTCTACCCGCCGCTCTCGACCAGCGGCCACCCCGGCCCAGCCGTCGATTTCGGCATCTTCGCCCTGCACCTCGCGGGCGCGGGCTCCATCCTCGGCGCGATCAACTTCATCACCACCATCCTGAACATGCGCGCCCCGGGCATGACGCTGCACAAGATGCCGCTCTTCGCCTGGTCGATGCTGGTGACCG
>JAQGJZ010000121.1 GCA_028290385.1 Enterovirga sp. | reverse complement strand
GCGCTTCGTGCGGTTTTGGATGCCGAACGTAACGTCTACGTCACGGTGGCGACGAAAGATCGTCTGCGCCATCAGGAGTTTGAAGAAATCGATGTCCAGAACCGAGCGGACGATCGGATCGATCGTCCAGCTGTGATTGTAGACCCGCGTGGCGATGTCGACCATCGCTGATTGACCCTAGCTCAACGAAACGGGCTCCATGACGGAGCCCGCGTGTGTCGGCATCATGCCCGGGTCGGGGCGTCAATTCTACCTCGACCGCCACATCTTCTAGGGAGTAGACGCGGCGGCGAGCGATCTGCGCGGCGTTCCTCTGGCCGGATTAGGCCGTGAGGCTGACCTTCTTGTTGTCGGCCAGCTCGGTCGGCTGTTCGCCCGTGAGCCGGGCTTTCGCATAGCCATAGAGCTGCATCACGGTGCGGGAGGGGCTGTCCCAGTATTCGCCGCCCGACGGATGGATGCGGATCAGTGCGATGTCCGGATCGTCGGGTCCGTTCGGAAACCAGGTCCTGAGCGGCTCGCTCCAGAATTCCTTGATCTTGGTCTGGTCGCGGACGATCTCGGCCGTGCCGGAAATCGAGACGTAGTTCTGGCCGGAGGGATCGGCGAAGGCGAGGTTGACCTGCGCTTCCCGGCTCAGCTCGCGCACTTTCGGGTCCCGCTCGCGCGTGAAGAACCACAGGTCGCCGGATTGATCAGCGCAATGGTTCCACATCGGCCGGCTATGCAGGGTGCCGTCCGGCTCGATCGTGGTCATCATCGCGACCTTGATGTCCTTCAGCATCGCATAGAGCTTTTGGGCGCCCTCGTGCTGGGTATGGTCGTGAGCCATCCGTCATCTCCTTCCGTGATCTCGGCCTAGGCTGCGGGGGCGCAGGTCCTCGCGCAGGAGCGGAGCGTTCTCGCCCGTACTTCGGCGGGTGAACGGCCGACCGGCCCGCTGGGTTTCGCTTGGCCGTTGTCACAGTCGCGTGCATGGCGCCTTCATGAACGGCGCCGGATGGCCTAAAGCCTGCGGATCAATCGAGAGGAACGGATCAGTGGCGGTCTCGCGCGACCAGGTACTGGGGGCCCTTGCAGGGGTCAGGATCGGAGACGAGTTGCTCGCCGCCTCCGGCCGACTGTCGGAGATCGCGGTCGATCCGAGCGGACGCGTCTCCTTCGCGATCTCGGCCGGCCCGCACGAGGCCGCGATGCTCGAGCCGGTTCGGGCTGCGGCCGAGGCTGCCATCAAGGCGCTGCCCGGGGCTGGACCCGTCTTCGTGATGCTGACAGCGGACCGCCCGGTCGGAGCTGCGCCCGCCCGGCCCGGGCCCGCTGCCGCCGCGCGGGTTGCTGCCGCGCCCCCGCGGGCTCAGGCCGTCCCTGGCGTCAAGCGCATCGTGGCCGTCGCGTCCGGCAAGGGCGGGGTCGGCAAGTCCACGCTGTCCTGCAACCTTGCGCTCGCGCTGCGCCTGCAGGGCCTCTCGGTCGGGCTTCTCGACGCCGACATCTACGGCCCGTCCGCGCCGAAGCTCTTCGGCCTCACCGGCAAGCCCCGGCTGATCGGGGAGCGCATGCTCGAGCCGCTCGATGGGTTCGGCGTGAAGGTGATGTCGATCGGGTTCCTCGTGGACGAGAACTCGGCCATGATCTGGCGCGGGCCGATGGTCACCTCCGCGATCCAGCAGCTCCTGCGGGAGGTGGCGTGGGGCGAGCTCGACGTGCTGATCGTCGACATGCCGCCCGGAACGGGCGATGCCCAGCTGACGATGGCCCAGTCGGCCCCGCTCACCGGCGCCGTGGTCGTCTCGACCCCTCAGGACCTCGCGCTCATCGATGCCCGCCGGGGCGTCGCGATGTTCCAGAAGGTCGAGATTCCGATCCTCGGCATCGTGGAGAACATGGCGACGTTCGTGTGCCCGCATTGCGGCACGGAATCGCACATCTTCGGCCATGGCGGTGCGCGCCGCGAGGCGGAGAAGCTCGGCGTCCCGTTCCTCGGGGAGATCCCGCTGCAGATGGAGATCCGCGAGACCTCCGATGCGGGCCGTCCGGTTGTCGTGACGGAGCCCGGCACCGCGCATGCCCGCGCCTTCATGGACGTAGCGCAGCGGCTCTGGACGGGCCTTCAGGCGGATGCGGGCCGGCGTGCGGCGCCGCGGATCGTGATCGAGTGAAGGGCCGGCTCAGCGGGCTGCGACGCGGTGGCCGGGGTGTCTCAATTGCTGCTTGGACTTGCTGAGGTCCATGCGGGCCACCGAGGCGAAGCACCCGAGCAGGCCACCAGCAGCGGCTACGATGAGAAGGATTTCCACTGACGCCCTCGCCGAAACCGATGCCCGGATGGTGAACAGGGGTGGTTGACGGCGGGTTAATGCGTCCCGTAAGCCGAATGCCGTGTAGCCTTCAAATCGCCGTATTGACGCCTCTGCCCGGAGCTGTTCCGCTCGCCTCCGGTCGGCGCAAGAGATTCGTCAGTAAACGAAACAAGAGGCTCCCGCCGAGACCGCGTCACATACGTCGCGTAACGAAACGTTAACTCTCTTTCTTTACCGCTGGTTGAAGAAGTGGTGCCCCGAGCGCCATCGCGGGGCACGGGCGGAGGCATAGAAATGCAGCAGGCACTCAAGACGCTTTGGACGGATGAGCTGAGCGATCAGCTGCGCGAGCTCTCCACGCCGCAGACCCGGCGCCCTGCGATCGCCCAGGTCGCGGAGAACGTCGTGCGCGCACCCTTTCCGCAGCGCAGCTTCCCCGGCGTCGCGCCGCAGCAGAAGCCCGAGCTCTCCGCGGCCCTCGACGCCGTCGTCAAGGCGGCCGACCTCATCAAGAGCGCACAGGATCGCGCCGCCCAGGCCGAGGAGCAGGCCCGCTCCATCGCCGAGCGCACCGCCGAACAGCTGAACCAGGCCGAGCAGCAGATCCAGGCCCTGCAGGACCGGGTCCGGGCTGCCGAGGAGCGGCTCAACGCCGTGACCGAGCGCGCGGCCGAGAAGCTGGCCGATGCGGACGCCCAGATCCGCTCCGCCCGTGAGGAGGTCCGCCGCTCCGACCAGCGCGCCGCGGTCGCCGAACAGCGCATCCACGACGAGATCGAGCACGCCAAGGAGCTGCTGAAGGAAGCCGACGAGCGCGTCTTCGCGGCCGAGACCCGCGCGATGGAATCGAAGGAAGACCTCGCCTACCTCGAGAACTACATCCGCGAGCGCTTCGCGCTCTGATCGGGTCGGCACGGGCTGACACAAAGGCCGGGCGCGAAGGCGCACCGGCCTTTTTCTTTGCGCGCGTGGCGGCGGGTTTCTTTGCGCGCGTGGCGGCGGGCTGGTCCGCTGTGGCCGGAATGTCTCATGCCACCGAAGGTAGCCGGCCTGGGCAAGCGTGGTGCCTTGCGGTCGTGCGCGCGGCCGTGCTCATTAGCCCGGCTTTCGGTGCTTCGGATCAACCCGAGGTGAAACGGGAATGCGGTGCGGGCGAGGTCCAGGACCTTCGCCTCATGCCGCGGCTGCCCCCGCAACTGTAAGCGGAGAGCGTCGATCCACACGCCACTGGCCGCGCGGCTGGGAAGGCGGATCGGGGCTATGATCCGCGAGCCAGGAGACCGGCCGAAAGCATGACCCGTAAACCTGCGGCGGTGGGCCGCGCGGAGCCGTCATGCTTCTGTCCTCACGCGGCGCCCAGCCGCTTCTGCTTTCGTTTGTCTCCCTTGTGGCCCTGAGCACCGCCGCGCATGCGCAGGCCGGAGGCGAGGCCGTCGCGCTCCCCGACATCGTGGTCACGGCCGACCGACGGCCGGAGCCGATCGGCCGGTCGGCCAGCGCGATCACGGTTCTGCGCCGCGACGACATCCAGCGCTCGAACCCCACAAACCTCCTCGACGCGCTGCGGAGCGTACCGGGCCTCGACATCTCCGATTCCGGCGGGCCCGGCTCGACCACGGCCGTCCGGCTGCGCGGCGCCGCGTCCGGCCAGACCCTGGTCCTGATCGACGGGATCCGGGTCAACGACCCGGCTTCCGCCAGCGGCGAGTTCGACTTCTCCAGTCTTCTGCCCACGGCCATCGAGCGCATCGAGGTTCTGCG
>JAQGJZ010000097.1 GCA_028290385.1 Enterovirga sp. | reverse complement strand
TCCCACATTCCCGCAAGCTGCTTGCCCTCCGGCCGCTCCGCGATGAGGACGCGGAAATCGGCATCGATGAGGGCGACAGCGGCAACCAGAAGGAGCTTCATCTACTCGCCGAACCGGTACTGGAGGGTGACGCCCGCCCCGAGGTCGCGGGTCGTGCGAACGGTGGAGTTGCGGATATCCGTCGGCTCGATCGTGTTCGCCTCGCCAAAAACCCCGAGGGTCGCGCGCTTGGAAACGCTGAGTTCGAGGTCTGGCGTGCGGTGCGTGTTGAGCAGGCCGGGCCGCGCGAAGGGCGCCGCGACGTCCGTGTGATCGTGGGGGGCCAGTGCGCCCGGACGCGCCGGCTGCTCGGGCCGCGCAACCCAGTTGCTCCGCGTGGAGCCCGTTTCGGCCGGCAGCTCGACCTGGAGCGGGCCCGACATCTGGAGATTCTCGATGGCGCCCGCGGTCGTGACCGGCGAATAGGCGAGCGGCGTCGCGGAAGGCTTGACCGGAGCCGCGGCGCTGCGCCGGGCCTCGTGCGCCCGCACGAACACCGCGAGACCTGCACTCTCGAAGGACCCGGCCGGCACGGCCGATCGTTCATCCGCCGCGCGGGACGGCTCCGGTCCTGCCGCCGCCGCGGCAGCCGCGAGAAGCCCCCCCGCCATGGCTGCAGGGGCGGCCAGACGAGCCACTCGTCCAGCCCGCACTCGTAACCGCTGGAACAACGGCCTTCCTACTGCCTCAGCGCCCAAACGACCTCGACCTCCGCCGAGACGCTGAGCGCGCCGGCCTCGATCGGGACCGCCTCGGAATGGGCGTCCGTCGAGGCCGCCATGCGCATCATCGGAGAGGGCCTCGAAGGCCGCTCGGCACGGGGCGGAGCCGTGATGCGCGCGATCGGCCCGAGCGTCACGCCGGCCGCCTCGGCCATCACCTTCGCGCGCTCCAAGGCATCCCGCGTCGCGGCTACGCCGGCTTCGCGCTCGGCCTTGCCGGGATCCCGCAGCCCGAAGGTCACGCCGTCGATCCTGTTCGCCCCGCCCTCGACCGCCTGCTGCATGATCTGCCCCAGCTTCGCCGTGTCGGCGAGCCGGACGGTGACGACGTTGCGGGCCTGGAAGCCATCCGGCTGCTGCTCGCTGCCGATCGGATTGCGCACGGTCTTGAAGGCCTGCTGCAGGCCGACCGTGCTGGTCGCAACGTCACGCGCCTCGATTCCGGCGGCCTTTGCCAGCGCGACCGTCCGGGCGACGGCCGTGGAGTTGTCCGCGAGGGCCGCCGCGGCCGTCGCGGCTTTCGTGACGACCCCGATTCGGACGGCGGCGAAGTCGGGCGGGAACTCGAGCGTTGCCTGCCCGACGAGACTGATCTGCCCGGGCTCCCGCGCATCCGCGGCGGGCTGCGCCGAGGCCGCCCCGGCGAGGGCGCCGAGACCGAGCGTCACGAGAGCGAGGCGGCTGAGCATCAAGAGCGATAATCCCCGTTGATCTCGACGTAGGCTTTGGTGAGGTCGCAGGTCCAAACCCGCGCCGTCCCGTCGCCCAGGCCGATATCGACCTTCACGGTGATCTCGTCCTTTTTCATGACCGCGGATGCCGCCGCCTCGCTGTAATCGGGATCGCGCGCACCCTGCACGGCGACCCGCACGTCCCCGAAGGAGATCGCCAGGCGGTCGCGGTCGGCCGGCTCGCCGGCCTTGCCCACCGCCATGACGACCCGCCCCCAATTGGCGTCCTCGCCGGCGGCGGCGGTCTTCACGAGCGGGGAATTGGCGATCGACATGGCGATGCGGTGGGCGGAGCGGTCGCTCTCGGCACCCGTGACCTCGACCGTGAGCAACTTGCGGGCGCCTTCCCCGTCGCGGGCGACCAGTTGCGCAAGCTCGATCAAAAGGTCGTTGAGCGCAGCCCTGAAGGGCTCGAGCGCCGGGTCGTCCGCGCGCGAGATCGCGGGTCCCCCGGCCTTGCCGGTCGCGAAGAGGAGAAGCGTGTCGGAGGTCGAGGTGTCGCCGTCCACGGTGACGCAGTTGAAGCTCTTCTCCGTGCCGCTGGTGAGCAGCTCCTGCAGCACGGGGGCCGCGATGGCGGCGTCCGTGAACACGAAGGACAGCATGGTCGCCATGTCGGGCGCGATCATGCCCGCCCCCTTCGCGATGCCGTTGATGACGACCTCCGCGTCCCCGAGCCGGACGCGGCGTGTCGCGACCTTCGGAAACGTGTCCGTGGTCATGATGGCGCGGGCGGCGTCCTGCCAGCCCTCGGGCCGGGCGCGGCCGGCGCAATCGGCCAGCACGCCGCGGAACTTGGTGGCGTCGAGCGGCTCGCCGATCACCCCGGTCGAGGCGAGAAACACCTCCCCGGGACGGCACCCGGCAGCCTCGGCGGCGATCTCGGCCGTCAGCCGGACGGCGTCGCGCCCCTTAAGGCCCGTGAAGGCGTTTGCGTTGCCGGAATTGACGACCAGCGCCCGGGCAGCGCCGCCGGACAGGTTCTCGCGGCACCAATCGACGGGCGCCGAAGGGCAGCGCGAGCGCGTGAACACGCCTGCCACCTGCGTGCCCTCGTCCAGTGCGACATACAGGACGTCCGTTCGCCCCTTGTAGCGGATGCCGGCCTCAGCCGTCGTAAGCCGCACGCCCGCGATGGCGGGCATGTCGGGATAGGTCTGCGGAGCGAGCGGCGAGACGGCGTGGGACACGGGGCACCTTCGTCATGGCCGGGTTCGTCCGGCCTCTCAACGGTGGCGCGCCGTCTCACATCCGGCCCGCGCGGACAAGTCGGACGGCCGCGGCTCATCCTACCGGTTCCGCTCCGGCGATCATGCGGCGGGGCGCTTCGGGATCTCCAGCCCGCGCTGCACGGCCGGGCGGGCGAGGCCCCGCTCCAGCCAGCGCGGCACCTCCTGCAAGGACTCGTACCCGACGAGGTCGCCGGCGCCGTAGAAGCCGACGAGGTTGCGCACCCAGCCGAGCAGGGAGATGTCGGCGATCGTGTAATCCTCGCCCATGATCCAGTCGCGGCCGGCAAGACGCGTCTCGAGCACGCCGAGAAGACGCTTCGATTCGGCCGCATAGCGGTCGCGCGGCCGCTTGTCCTCGTAGTCCCGGCCCGCGAATTTATGGAAAAAGCCGAGCTGGCCGAACATCGGCCCGACCGCGGCCACCTGGAAGAACACCCATTGCAGCGTCTCAAAGCGCCGGGCGGGATCCTGCGGCAGCAGCTTGTCGGTCTTTTCGGCGAGATAGACCAGGATCGCAGCCGATTCCCAGAGGCCGAACGGCTTTCCGCCGGGCCCGTCGGGATCGATGATCGCCGGGATCTTGCCGTTCGGGTTGAGCGACAGGAAGTCCGGCGTCCAGGTTTCGTTCGCCCCGATATTGATCGTGTGCGGCTCGTAGGGGAGCCCGATCTCCTCCAGCATGATCGAGACTTTCACGCCGTTCGGCGTGGGCAGCGAATAAAGCTGCAGCCGGTCGGGGTGGTTCGCCGGCCAGCGCTTCGTGATCGGAAACTGGGAGAGATCTGCCATCTCGGCCTCGCTGCACCCGGGCCGCATGGAGGGGCCGGGCCGGCGAGGCGCATTCCACGGAACGGCGGCCGGGACAAGCCCGGCGGCCGGGTTTGGATCAGTTGCGGCGGGCGCGGATCATGTAGCTGTCGAAGGAGTACTCGGCGATCTGCCACCAGAGGTATTCCTCGTTCCGGAACGCCCGCATGTGCTCGTACATCTTCTTGAAGTCGGGGTTCTTGGCCGAGATCTCGTCGTAGATCTCGTTCGTTGCCTTGTAGGCCGCGTCCATGATCTCCTGGCTGAAGGGCCTGAGCTGCGCGCCCTGGGCGACGAGCCGGCGAAGGGCCGCGGGATTGCGGGCGTCGTATTTCGCCGTCATCTCCATGCCGGCCTGGATCGCGGCCGTGGTCATGATCTGCTTGTAGAGCTTGGGCAGCTCCTCCCACTTGCCCTTGTTGATCCAGAAATGGGTCGTCGGCGCGCCCTCCCAGAAGCCCGGATAATAGTAGAACGG
>JAQGJZ010000090.1 GCA_028290385.1 Enterovirga sp. | reverse complement strand
CGGCCGAAACGATCGCCGGAAGCCTTCCCTACGGCCATCAACGCCTGCTCGAGATTGCCCGCGCGATCGTGGCACGCCCCAAGCTGCTGCTGCTCGACGAGCCCGCGGCCGGCATGAACGGGGCCGAGGGTGCACGCCTGGTCGAGCTGATCCGGCGCATCCGCGACCTCGGCATCACGATCATGATGGTCGAGCATCACATGGAAGTCGTGATGCCCACCTGCGATCGGATCACCGTCCTGAACTACGGCCGGTTGCTCGCGAGCGGCACGCCCGCCGAGATCCGGCGCCATCCCGAGGTGATCCGCGCGTATCTCGGCCAGGGCAGCAGCCGGCGTCGGCCCCCCTCTTCTCAGGCGGAGGCACAGGCCCATGCTGCGGGTTAGCAATCTTCACGTGGCGTATGGCCAGGTCCCCGCCTTGCGGGGGATCAGCCTGGAGATCCAGCCGGGCGAACTCGTCGCGCTCGTCGGTGCGAACGGCGCCGGCAAGTCGACGACGCTCAAGGTTCTGTCCGGCCTCGTCACGCCCCAGAGCGGCGCCATCGAGTTCCTCGGCCAGAGCATCGTGGGGCTGTCGGCCAACCAGATCGTTGAACGCGGCATCATCCACGTTCCGGAAGGCCGCCGGATTTTTCCGAAGCTCACCGTCGAGCAGAACCTCGATGTCGGAGCCCATGGCGGGCGGGCGCGCGGAAAGGAAAAGGCCACCCGCGAGGAGGTCTATGCCCTGTTCCCGCGGCTGCACGAGCGCCGGAAACAGCCAGGCGGAGCCCTCAGCGGCGGCGAGCAGCAGATGCTCGCCTTCGGTCGGGCCATGATGGCCCAGCCGCTCCTGCTCATGCTCGACGAGCCCTCGCTCGGGCTCGCCCCGATCATCGTCGAAGAGGTCGCGAGAGCTATCGAGCATTTCCGCCAGACGGGCGTGACGATCCTGCTCGTCGAACAAAATGCGAGCCTCGCGCTCGGCATGGCGTCGCGCGGCTACGTGATGGAAACCGGGCGGATCGTGCTCGCCGACACCGGCGAAAGCCTGCTCGACAACCCTCAGGTCTGGGCGAGCTACCTCGGCCAGGACCCCGAGATAAGCGACGAACCCCCAGCGGCGCCCGCTCCGCAGCTCTCACTGGTCTGAAACCGAAGGAGATTGTCATCGTGGCACGGCACAAGCGTTCGCGTCTCGCACTCGTCTCGGCATTTCTGCTTGCCGGCACGGCACAGGCCATGGCGGCCGATACGATCAAGATCGGGGTCTTCGGGCCGCTCAGCGGCGACGCCGCGGCCATGGGCCAGAGCGAGCGCGACGCGGTCGATCTGGTGGTCAAGCAGAAGAACGACGCCGGCGGCATCCGGGGCAAGAAGATCGAGATCGTCTATGGCGACGATGCCGGAAAGCCCGAGGAAGCCGTGAACGTCGCAAAGCGGCTGATCTCGCGCGACAACGTCCTCATGCTGATCGGAAGCATGTCGAGCCCGGCAAGCCTCGCATCCTCGCAGGTGAGCCGCGCCGAGGAAACGCCGCAGATCGTGGTCTCCGGCACGGCGCAGAAGATCACCACGATGGGCAACAAGTGGGTCTTCCGCTCCGTGGTGCCGGACACCAAGCTCGTCGCGGATCTCGTCGACTTCATCCACGAGAAATTCCCGAACACGAAGAAGTTTGGGTTCCTCTACGTGAACGACGATTTCGGCCGTGGCGGGTTCGAGGCGTTCAAGGCGGCCGGCAAGAAGTACGGTTTCGAGATCGTGGCCGAGGAGCGCTACACCCGCGGTGATATCGATTTCACGGCCCAGCTCGGCCGCATCAAGGCCTCGCAGGCGCAGGCCATGGTGGAGTGGTCGCGCTACACGGAAGGCGCGCTCGTCGCCAAGCAGTTCGCCCAGTCCGGCTCGACGCTGCCGCGCTTCGGCTCGGACGGTGTCGCGTCGCCACGCTACATCGAGCTCGGCGGCCCGGCCATCGACGGCGTGTTCTACCCGACCCACTTCAGCGCCGCGACCGCCGCCGGCATCCCGGCCGCGATGCCCTATCTCGACCAGATGCAGAAGACCTACAACAAGGTGCCCGACACCTACGGCGCCACGGCCTTCGACGCGATTACCATGGCGCTGATCGCCATCGAGTCGGCCGGCAAGGAGGACAAGGTGGCGGTCCGCGACGCCCTGGCCAAGCTCAGCTTCGACAGCGTGCGCGGCCCGTTCAAGTTCGACGACAAGGGCGACCCGATCCTGACCACGCACGTCGTCAAGATCGTGGGTGGCAAGGAGACCAACGCTCGGGACATCCCGGTCCAGAAGTGAGCCGACCGGGGAGCGCGCCCGGTGCGCTCCCCAATCCCTCAAACAAGCACGAAACGGCAGGATCCCGAGATGGACATCACGTCGGTCACCTCTGACAATCCGAAGCCGCTCGCGAATTATTCCGAGGCGGTCGTGGCGGGCGGGCTCGTCTTCGCTGCGGGGCAGCTCGCCAGCGACTTCAAGACGGGCGTTCCGGCGGAGGCGCGCAAGCACCCGAACTTCCCCTTCTACGGCTCCGACATCAAGCTGCAGACGGAGTTCGTCCTGAAGAACCTGAAGCGCACCTTCGAGGCCGCCGGGTCGTCCCTCGACGAGGTCGTCAAGGCGCAGGTGTTCTTGACGGATCTGAACGACTTCAACGGCTTCGACGAGGTCTGGCGGACCTATTTCAAGGCGCCGCCGCCGCGCACCACCGTTGAGACGACCGGGCTCCTGATCAAGGATACGCTCATCGAGATCGACCTGATCGGTTACACGCCCGCCGGGTTGCCGAAGCATTC
>JAQGJZ010000083.1 GCA_028290385.1 Enterovirga sp. | reverse complement strand
GTCATGGCGATCAGCAGCATCTGAACATAGGAGCTGAACGGCGCGCTCACCTCGGGCCGGATCAGGTAGACGCCGCGCGCGCCCCCCACGAAGCTCCAATTGACGATCAGGGTCTGCAGCACGACCGCAAGCGCCAGGGTCGCGATCGAGAAGAACACGCCGCGCAGGCGCAGGGTGAGGTATCCGGTGAGGAGACCGAGAACCCCCGTCACCAAACCCGCAAGGATCATGGACACGACGAGCGGCGGCTGGCCGAGCTTGTGCAGCACGACCGTCGTGTAGGCTCCCACTGCAAAGAAGCCGGCCGTGCCGAAATTCACGTAGCCGGCATAACCGCCCAGGATGTTCCAGGCGCTCGCCAGCACGACGTACTGGACGATGACGTAGCCGGCTAGGATGTAGTAGTCGCCGATGGACCCGCCCAGCATAAACTGGATCGCGACCAGCAAGGCCCCGACGAGCGCGATGGGCAGGCACCTGACGGCAAGCGGGCGTTCGGTGCTTCCCTGCGGTTTGGGGGAGGCTGCGGCCAGCGCGCTCATCGGCCGAGGATCCCGTCCGGACGAACGGCGAGCGTCGTCAGAAGCAGGCCGAACGCGACGGCCGGGGCCCAGGACGGCCCGAAGAAGGTCGACGTCATGGTCTCGGCAGTCCCCAGGATCATGGCCGCGATCAGGGTCCCGGGTAGGCTCGCCATGCCGCCCAGGACACAGATCGCGAAGGCCCGGCCGATGAACTCGCGCCCGACCGACGGCTCGACGGGTTGCAGGATGATCAGCATCACGCCGGCCACGATCGCGGTCGCGACCGCGATGCCGAACGCGACCTCCTTGGCGTGGATCGGGTCGGCGCCGACGAGACGGACCGCCTCCGGATCCTGCGCAACGGCCTTGATGGTGCGACCCGTGAAGGTCCGGGACATGAAGGCCTGGACCAGCAGCAGCGTGCCGACGCCAAACAGGCAGGGCACGGCCAGGCGCAGCGGCACCTCGATCGGGCCGAATTCCAGCGTGCGCGCGAGGTAGGGCAGGTCGACCAGGCGGTAATCGACCCCGAAGATCAGCACGAGGCCGATCTCGACGATGAACATGATGCCGAAGAAGAAGGCGAGCCCCTGCAGGCTTTCGTCGCCTCGTCGCTCGAAGGCTGCATAATAGCCGCGGTAGAAGAGGCGGCCGACAAAGAAGCCGGCCGCCGCCAGGAAGGGAGTCGCCAGGATCGGGTCGATGCCGAGGGCGTTCACGCCCAGGAAGGCCAGGAACGAACCGAGCACCATGAAGGCCGGATGCGCGATGTTGACGATATCGAGCATCCCGAAGGCGATCGTGATGCCGATCGCGACGGCGGCGTAGAAGCCGCCGAGCATGATCCCCGATGTCACGGCGTTGCCGAACAGATACCAGCTGAACTCCACGGCAGGTCTCCTGCGCCGCCCGCGATCAGCGTGCGGCGCTGCTGAACGGGTATTTCAGCTCGCCGGACTTGAAGGCCGGCGGGTAGACGATGACCTGCTTGCCGGTCTCCTTGAACTGGTTGATGTCGTTGCCCGTGATGCCCTGGTATTGGACGTAGAGCAGACGCGGAACGGCCCATTCGCCGCGCTCCTGGAACTTGATCTCGCCGGCGATGGTCTGGAACGTCGTCTTGTGGATGTACTCGGCCAGCTTGGCGTCATCGAGCGAGTTCGTCTTGGCCACGGCCTCCGCCAGGATCTGGATCTCCGCATAGGCAAGCGGCGCGATGTAGAAACCGAGCGGATCGACGCCGCTCTTATCGGCCTCCTTGCGGTAGCGCGTGAGGAATTCCTCCACGCCCGGGAACTTCATGGTCGGCTCCGGGACGTACAGATCGTAGTAGACGATCCCGTTCAGCATGGAGCCGAGCTGCGTCTTGATCGCGGCCGATTGCAGCCCGATCATGCCGCCGCCGAACAGCTTCGCCTCGAGCCCGACCTCCCGGGCGGCCCTGACCATGCCGGCCGAATCCGGCGGGTAGGACGCGATAAACACCACGTCAGGGCTGGCTGACTTGATGGTCCGCATGATCGAGGCGAACTCGATCGCGTTCGGCGGGTAGGTCCGGTCGTAGACGACCCGCAGGCCGGCCTTCTTGGCGTTCTCGCGGGCGCCTTCCATGGCAAGGCTCGGGAATTCCGCGTCGGCCCCGACGATCGCGATCGTCTTCGGCTTCGGCTCCATGGACATCGCTGCGTCGATGAAGCCTTTCGAAAACTCGAACTTCGCGTCCGGCCCGTTCGGCTGCATCTGGAAATAACGGTCGTATTTGAAGCTGTCGTTGGCCGCGAGGCCGAACAGCGTCATGAAGACCCGCTTCTTCTGCATGATCGTCGGCATCGCGGCCACGATCTGGTTGGTGGCGTAGCCGGAGACGACGAGTTCGACTTTGTCGACATCGAGCAGCTTGGCGTAGATGCCCGGAACGGTCGATGGATTGCTCTGGTCGTCATAGGTGACGAGCTCGACCTTGCGGTTCAGCAGCCCGCCCTTTGCATTGATGTCGTCGACCGACAGCTGCATCGCGAGCAGGGCGGACTTGCCGAAGCCGGCGAGGCCTCCAGACAGGGCCATGCCCATCCCGATCCGGATCGGCGGATTGCCGCTCTGGGCGAAGGCCGATCCGGCGACGCCGAGCGAGATCGACGCTGCGACGGCCAGCGCTGCGGCACGACGCGTCAACGGCTTGAAACGCCTCATCATGTTCCTCCCTGGTTTCCGGCTCGTTGGCCGCGCTCGGGCTCTATCGGCCCTTGTTCGCCCGGCTGGCAGCAAGGGCTGCCAGCCAATTCTGAATGCTAGAACTTCACCCTGTCGCCGCCCGTCAGCTTCAGGAGCACGTGCGCCTCGCCATGCGGCGCGAAACGACCTCGGGGGCGAGATGCAGCGACAAGGTCGGGGCGTGGCTTGACCCCGTGACGGCGCAGGTGACGATGACTCTGCGCGCCAACTCAGCCTCCCGATTCTTCGTTTCAGTGTTATTGACGAGGAACTCAATACGCTACTGAGCAGGTAGTCAATAGTCGCCGCGGGGCGTGAAGTTCAGGACCGCCGCGGCGAGTTGATGGGACGCGTTGAACCTGGCGGTGAGCCGGGACAGAGTGCCCGCCGCGCTGAAGCTCCCATCGCTTGGCTTCGTCCGTCTCGTCGCGGCCAGCTGACGCGCGACGGTCGCGCGAGCACGATAATCGGGGCCGTGGAGAACGACTCTTCCGAGCATGGACGTGAGGCTCAGCAACAGGGTGTGATGTGGAGCGCTGGTGCTGCGCTGCGCGGAATGGACTTCGTGGCCGCTTCGCTGGCGGCTCTAGAGACTCGACCAATTCTGTCTGGCCACACGCCGGTGCCCGAGGGAAGGGGGCTCCGACCGCGGATCGCAAACGTGCGCCGGAGCGGCGGTGCGGTCCTCGCCTTGCCGAGCGATGGCAGGGCCACTTGCGGCAATAACGCTGGTGAAGGCCGCCAGACGGGGAGCCTCGGCTCATTGACCCATCCAGCCCCGTTCAGTAGCCCACTGGTGGATGAACCTGGATGCGCTCACCGGGACGCGCATCGCGCTCGACTCGAACCTGCCGTGGCTCTCGGGACCATGACCTTGCCCGACCGAGCCCAGGCCATCCTCAAGCAGGTTTTTGGGTTCCCCGACTTCCGGCCCGGCCAGCGCGAGATCATCGATGCCGTCCTGGCTGGCCAGGACGTCTTTGCCGTGATGCCGACCGGCAGCGGCAAGTCGATGTGCTACCAGCTCCCGTCGCTTGTCGACGGTGGCCTAACGGTCGTCGTGTCGCCGCTGATCGCCCTGATGCGCGACCAGGTCCGGCAGATGAAGGCGCTCGGGGTCGCGGCCGCCAGCCTGAACTCGGCCGAGGACGACGAAAGCCGGCTCGACACCCTCGCCCGGCTCGATGGCGGCAAGCTGAACCTGCTCTTCGTCTCGCCGGAGCGCCTGGTCGCGGGATCCCTCGCGTCGCGGCTGCGCAAGGCCGGCATCCGCCGCCTTGCCATCGACGAGGCGCATTGCGTGTCGCAATGGGGGCACGATTTCCGGCCGGAATACCGCCAGCTGGCGCGGGCCCGCGAGACGCTCGGCGAAGTGCAGGTCATCGCCTTCACGGCGACGGCCGACAGGGCGACGCGGGCCGACATCGAGGCCCAGCTCTTCCCCAATCCGCCGCATGTCGTCGTGCACAGCTTCGACCGGCCGAACATCGACCTGCGCTTCGAGGCCAAGGCCAAGCCCCGCGACCAGATCGAGACCTTTCTGCGCCGGCACCACGGGGCCAGCGGCGTGATCTATGCCGCCTCGCGCAACGCCACTGAGCGCCTGGCCGGGGCCCTCTCGGAGCGCGGCTACACGGCGCTCGCCTATCACGCCGGCATGGAATCGGCGCAGCGCAGCCGCCACCAGGACCGCTTCCTGCAGGAAGACGGGATCGTGATGGTCGCGACGGTGGCGTTTGGCATGGGGATCAACAAGCCGGACGTCCGCTTTGTGATCCACGCCGACATGCCGGCTGGCATCGAGAGCTATTACCAGGAGATCGGCCGCGCCGGCCGGGACGG
>JAQGJZ010000066.1 GCA_028290385.1 Enterovirga sp. | reverse complement strand
CCAGCGCGGCCTCCTCGGTCGGGGCCCAGTTCAGCGCCGCCTGCAGGAACATGGGCTTGCCCTCGCCGCCGCCGCGCCGGAACGCCTCGACCACCTTCTTGAGCTGCTCCGGCTTGGCGTTGATCGTGATGAGCCCATCCGCCCAGCTACCCACGAATTCGGCCGTCTCCGGCGTCACGGCGCCGCCGATCAGGCGCGGTGCCCTGTCCGGCCGGGAATAGAGCTTTGCATCGACCACCGTGATCCGGCCGCGATGCGTGACGGTTTCCCCGTCCAGCAAGGCGCGGATCACGGCCGCGCATTCGCCGAGCCGCGCATTGCGTTCCGGCTTGTCGGGCCAGACCGTTCCGGTGATGTCCTCGTTCAGGCGCTGGCCGCTGCCGAGCGCGAGCCAGAGCCGATCCGGATACATCTCGGCCAGCGTCGCGGCGCCCTGGGCGATGATGGCCGGGTGGTAGCGATAGCCCGGGGCCGAGATGATGCCGAACGGGAGGGAGGTCGCCTGCATGGCGGCCCCGAGCCAGGACCAAGCATAGCCGGAATGGCCCTGCGCGGGCCCCCACGGCTTGAAGTGATCCGAGGACATCGCGCAATCGAACCCGACTGCCTCGGCGTGGCGGACGAGCCGCAGCATCTCCGAGGGCGCGAATTGCTCGTGCGACGCGTGAAAACCGATGCGAACCATGCTGCCTCCGCTGCCGGGCTCGAACGGCGCCGCACGGCGCAGGTTCCTCATCGGGCCGTACGTTCGCTGATGGCAACCCGCCCACCGGGCGTCCGTTCGGGGGCGCAGCCGCGCTGCCAGGCGCCCCTCGCGCCGGGGTCTGCCGGGGTCTAAGGTCGGGCCGCACAGGCGGCCACCAGGACCGCGGCGGGGAGAAACGGCGTGAAGCTACAGGGTGTTGCAGCGATCGTGACCGGCGGTGCCTCGGGGCTCGGGGCGGCGACGGGCAGGGCCCTTGCGGCCGCGGGCGCGAAGGTCGCGCTGCTCGACGTCAACGAGGGCGCCGCATCCGAGGTCGCGCGGGAGACCGGTGGGATTGCGGTCGCGTGCGACGTGGCGGATGCCGCGAGCGGGGAGGCGGCGGTGGCCCGCGCGGCCGAGGCGCATGGCCCGGCCCGCATCCTGGTGAATTGCGCGGGGATCGCGCCCGCCTCCCGCATCGTCGGCCGGAACGGCCCGCATGCGCTCGACCTGTACGCCAAGGTCGTCGGCGTGAACCTCATCGGCAGCTTCAACATGATGCGGCTGGTCGCGGCCGGCGCCATGGCGGTCGAGCCGCTGGAGGGGGGCGAGCGCGGCGTGATCATCTCGACCGCCTCGGTGGCCGCCTATGAAGGGCAGATCGGACAAGCGGCCTATGCTTCCTCGAAGGCCGGCGTGGTCGGGCTGACGCTTCCTGCGGCGCGCGAATTCGCGCCCGCGGGCATCCGGGTCTGCGCCATCGCGCCCGGCATCTTCGAGACGCCGATGCTCCGCGGCCTGCCGCAGGAGGTGCAGGACAGCCTGGGCGCCGCCGTCCCATTCCCGTCCCGGCTCGGCAAGCCGGAGGAATACGCCATGTTAGCCATGGCCATCATCGCCAACCCGATGCTGAACGGCGAGGTGATCCGCCTCGACGGCGCGCTCCGCATGCAGCCGAAATAGGTCGCAGGCCCGAGGGCGTCGCGAACTCCGGCCCGATCCGCAGCCTCCTCTAGGCCGGGATGCGGGGCGGAGCAGCATCGGCGCGCGAGGGAACCTTCACCAGCGCCTCGCCTTCGAGCACCGTTTCCCCACCGACCGAGCAGATGCAGGTGAGGCGGGCGCGGTGCTTGTCCGGCATGAGCTCGGCGACCTCGACCGTGACCTCGACGGTGTCGCCGATGCGGACCGGCGCCCGAAACCGCAGGTTCTGCGAGATGTAGATCGCGCCGGGCCCGGGCAGGCGCGTGCCGAGCACGGCCGAGATCAGGCCGGCCGTGTAGAGCCCGTGCGCGATCCGCGTGCCGAAGGGCGTCCGGGCGGCGAAATGCTCGGACAGGTGGATCGGGTTGCGGTCGCCGGTGATCTCGGCGAAGCCGACCACATCCTGCGACGAGATCGTCTTGGAGAGCCCGTCCTTCATGCCGACGGACAGGTCCTCGAAATGCAGCGTTCTCAGCTCGAGCATGCTGTGGTCTCCCCTGACGCCGAGGGCACGAGCGACAGATCCTCGACACGCTGCTCGGCCGCGGCCCGGCGCTCCGCCTCGATCGCGCGCCGGAAGGCCGGACGGCTTTCCAGCCGCGCCCGGTACGCCTGGATGGCAGGCGAGAACCGGACCGAGAGGCCGGTCGCGTCCGCCAGCACAAGCGCATACCCGACGGAGACGTCCGCCATCGTGAACCGATCCGCGCTGAGCCAGGTTTGGCGCGACACGCGCTCGTCGACCGCCCGGAGGCGGGCCGAGAACCAGCGGCCGTAATCCTCCGCGGCCTGCGGCAGGCGCCGCTCAGGCGGCTCCATCCGCCCGTATCGGAGCACGACGGCCTGCGGAAAGGTCAGCGTCGCCTCGCCGAAAAAGAGCCAGTTGAGATAGGCGCCGTGATCCGGCTCGCCCGGCGCCACCGCAAGCTCGGACGAACCCGCGCGGGTCGCGAGGTAATGGCAGATGGCGGCCGACTCGGTCATCCGCGTCTCGCCGTCCACGAGCAGCGGGACCGTGCCGAGCGGATTCGCGTCCAGGTACGCGGGGTGGCGCAGGCGCGGCGGGAACGGCATCACCCTGAGATCGTAATCCAGCCCGAGTTCCTCGAGCGCCCAGAGCGGGCGGAAGGAGCGGGCGCCGACGCAATGATAAAGCGTGATCACAACCACCTCCCGGGCTCTTTCGCCCGATCCCGCCGGCGCCTATATCAGTATGGCGGGGCTGCGGGGCACGTCAGGAGTACACATTCCCCGGGGCCTTATCGATCTCCTAGGGTGCTGTCCCTGGCCTCGTCCGTGGACTTGGCCAACACGGTGCCCACCTACGTTGTAGGTTCCCGGGATCGATCTCCAACGGCTCTCGTGGCTCCGCACAATTTCCCATGACCGACCTTTCGCCCGCCGAGACGAAGCAGGCGCTTCGGACCGAAGCCTTCGCCCGCCGCGAGGCGCTCGAGCGCGACTGGCGCCGCGACGCCTCACGGACCATCGCCCGCCTTGCGCTCGACGCGGCCGACCTGAAGGGCGTGCAGCCGGTTGGCGGCTATTGGCCCATCCGCAGCGAGGTCGATCCACGCCCCCTGATGGAGGCGCTGCTCGAACGCGGGCAAACCGTCGCGCTCTCGCAAATCAGGCACCCGCATCTGTCCTGGCGCGAATGGCGGCCCGGCGACGTGCTCGTCCATGGCGGGTTCGGGGTCAGCGAGCCCGGGCCCGATGCGCCGGAGGTGTTTCCGCGGGCGCTGCTCGTGCCGCTGGCGGCCTTCGACCGGCGCGGCGGGCGGCTCGGCTACGGCAAGGGCCATTTCGACCGCTCGATCGCCGAGCTGTCCTCGCACGGTCCCGTGCTGGCGATCGGGCTTGCCTATTCGGTGCAGGAGATCGAGGAGGTGCCGCGGGAGCCGCATGACCGGCTCCTCGACCTCATCGTCACCGAGGCCGGGATCATCCGGCCGCAATAGGCCTCGCATGCGTCTCCTTTTTCTCGGCGATATCGTCGGGCGGCCCGGCCGCAAAGCGGTGCTCGACCGCCTGCCGGGGCTGCGGGAGCGCTGGGAGCTCGATTGCGTCGTCATCAACGGCGAGAACTCAGCCGGCGGGTTCGGCATCACCGAGCAGATCCACGAGGAGCTTCTCGGCGCGGGCGCCGACGCCGTCACGCTCGGCAATCATTCCTGGGATCAGCGCGAGGCGCTGGTGTTCATCGAGCGCCAGCCGGCCCTGCTGCGTCCCGCCAATTACCCGCCCGGAACGCCGGGCCGCGGCGCGACCCTGATCGACACCCGCTCCGGCGGGCGCGTGCTGGTCGTGAGCGTCATGGGCCGCCTCTTCATGGACGCCCTCGACGATCCCTTCGCGGCGGCGGAGCGGGAGATCGCGCAATGCCCGCTCGGCCAGGTCGCGGACGCCATCATCGTCGACATCCACGCCGAGGCGACGAGCGAAAAGCAGGCGATCGGCTATTATCTCGACGGCCGCGTTTCGATGGTGGTCGGCACGCACACGCATGTGCCGACCTCCGATCACAGGATCCTGCCCGGCGGCACCGCGTACCTGTCCGATGCCGGCATGTGCGGGGATTACGAATCCGTCCTCGGCCTCGCCAAGGACGAGCCGGTGCGACGCTTCGTCGAGAAGACCCCGGGCACCCGCGCCGAAGTCGCTACCGGCGAGGGGACCATTTCCGGCCTCGCCGTGGAAACGAACGACCGGACCGGTCTTGCCGTGAAGGTCGCGGCCGTCCGGATCGGGCCGACCCTCGAGGAAAGCCGGCCCGGATTCTGGGAGTAGGCTGCTTGCACGGGCGCAAGGGCCCGGTTTCGGCCTGAACCCTTAACCTCCGCTGCCGGACAGGCGACATCGCGACGAACCCTATCCGTTCACGGGCGGCGACCATGCTCCAATTCGGCCTCGACACCTTCGGCGACATCACGGCGGATGAAACCGGACGGACGCTTGCCGCCGCCCAGGTCATCCGCGAGGTGGTGCAGGAGGGCGTCCTCGCCGACCGCCTCGGCATCGACTTCTTCGGCATTGGCGAGCATCACCGCGCCGACTTCGCGGTCTCCTCGCCGGAGACCGTCCTCGCTGCGATCGCCGCGAGGACCGAGCGGATCCGGCTCGGCTCCGCCGTCACGGTTCTCAGCTCCGACGATCCGGTGCGTGTCTTCCAGCGCTTCTCGACGCTGGACGCCCTCTCGGGCGGCCGCGCCGAGGTGATCCTCGGACGCGGCTCCTTCACCGAGTCCTTTCCGCTCTTTGGCTATCCGCTCGATGCTTACGAGACATTGTTCTCCGAGAAGCTCGACCTGTTCGCGGCCCTGCTGGAGAACGAGCCCGTCACCTGGGAGGGAACGGTGCGGGCGCCCCTCGCCGGGCAACGCGTTTTCCCGGAGATGGAGGGACGGCGCCTCACGACCTGGATCGGCGTCGGCGGCTCGCCGGAATCCGTGGTCCGGGCCGCCCGCTACGATCTGCCCCTGATGCTCGCCATCATCGGCGGCGAGCCCACCCGCTTCCGCCTCTATGTCGATCTCTACCTGCGCGCCTACGCGAGCATCGGGCGGGCCCCGAAGCCGATCGGCGTCCATTCGCCGGGCTATGTCGCGGACACGGATTCCGCTGCCCGCGAGGAGTTCTTTCCCGACTACAAGCGCATGCGCGACCGCATCGGGGCGGAGCGGGGTTGGCCGCCGATGAACCGCGCCGAGTTCGACCGGGAGGTCGAGCACGGCTCCCTCTATGTCGGCAGCCCGGAGACGGTCGCGGCCAAAATCGTCCGCACCGCGCGGGCCCTCGGCATCTCGCGCTTCCAGCTCAAATACAGCGCTGGCCCGCTCCCCCACGCCCGCCTGATGCGCTGCATCGAACTCTACGGGTCGGAGGTGGTGCCGCGGGCAAGGGCGGCTCTCCGCGAGGCCGGAAGAGTTGGCGCGGGTTGACGGGACGAGGCCTGGCGCGGGTGACGAATTCTTAAGCGAATGCGCGGCTTTTGAAGCTTCGATGTCGCGAGAGCACAGCTCGCGGCCCAGCCATTTGCCGTCGGCGCGTATCTGCCGGCGGTGCGTAGGAGTATCGGCTTGGCGAAGCATCCGCGTATCTCCGCCGTCCTGGCGCTTACGCTGACGGCGCTCACCCTCGGTGCCTGCGGTCACAATCCCGGCGGGTTCGGCCCGACCGCCCAGCTCAGCGACCGCGAGTGCATGGCCCGCGCCATGTTCTTCGAATCCAACCGCTCGAGCGATGACGGCATGCTGGCCGTCGGCACGGTGGTGATGAACCGGCTGGAATCGCCCAAATACCCCAAGAGCGTCTGCGGCGTGGTCGGGCAGCCGAACCAGTTCGCCGAGGGCGCGCTGACCAAGCACATCAACAAGCGCCATTCCTCCTGGGCCCGCGCCGAGCGGGCCGCCGACGCGGTGCTCGCGGGCGAGCGCCATGCGGGTGTCGGGCGGGCCATGTTCTTCCACACGGCCGGCTACAGCTTCCCCTACCGCAACATGAAGTATGTGACGCTCGCGGGCGGCAACATCTTCTACGACAAGCGCAATCCGCAGCCCGGCGCCCCGGCCTGGCCGTCGGCCAACAGCTTTGCGCGCAACTTCGGCAAGCCGGCCGAGCGCTCGGAGCCGGTCATGCTGGCGGAAGCGGACACGGCGCCGCGGCCTGAGCCGAGGGTGGCGCCGGAGCCGAGCGTGGTGCCCGCCCCGCGCAGGCCGAACCCGGCACCGGCATCCGAGCCGCTCGTGCTCGCCTCGGCGCGGTTCACGCCCCCGAAGCCCGAGGCCGTCATCCTCGCGGCCCGAACCCCGGCCAGGTCGCCCCAGCCGGCGGCGGTCGCCTCGGTGTCGCCGCCGAGCAAGCGGCCGTCGACGTTCAATCCGGCTCAGATCGCCTCGGTGCTGGCGAAGGCGCCGGCCGAAAAGTCCAGGCCGGCGCAGCTTGCGGGGCTGAACCCCGCCCCCAAGCCGAAGCCGATCGTGCTCGCCATGGCGGATACGAAGTCGCGGCCGGCCGCCATCAGCATCACCGACCTGATCCAGCGGGATGTGCGCAAGCGCTAGCGCGTGGCGGCCGTGATCCCGCCATCCACCACGAGCTCGGTCCCGGTGATGTAGCGGGCCTCGTCCGAGGCCAGGAACAGGGCCGCGTTGGCGACGTCCCAGGCGTCCCCCATGCGGCCCATCGGCACCTGGTTGTGCCGCTTGCTGACGAAGCCCTCATAATCGCCGCCGGCGTATTTCTCGGCCAGCCGCTCGACCAGCGGGGTGTGCATCAGGCCGGGCACGACGCAGTTCAAGCGCACGCCGCTGCCGGCGTGGATCACGGCCGTGGTGCGGGTGAACTGGATCAGCGCCGCCTTGGCGGCCGAATAGCCGACCTGCGGCTTGCCGATGTAGCGCAGCGCCGCGACGGACGAGACGTTGACGATCGCACCGCCGCCCTGCCGCTCCATGACGGGGATGACGTGCTTGCACGTCAGAAAGGCCGTGGTGACGTTCAGCTGAAACTGCGCCTCCCAGGTCTCGAGCGCCATGTCGACCGGGCCGCCGGGCTCCGACTGGCCGACATTGTTGACCAGGATGTCGATGCGGCCATGCCGGGCGGCCGTGTCGGCGAGGAAGGCCTCGACGTTCGCCGGATCCGTCGCGTCCGACACCACGACCTCGCAGCGATTGCCCTCCTCGGCGATGAGGCGGCGGGTTTCCTCGGCCGCCTCGGCGTTCCGGTCCGACCCGATCACCAGCGCGCCCTGGCGGGCGAACAGCGTCGCGATCGCCTTGCCGTTGCCCCAGCCGGGTCCGCTCGACCCGCATCCGGTCACGACCGCGACCTTCCCGTCCAGATCCAGCATGCACGCATCCTCCCCGCCCGTTCCGTCATCCTGTGTGGCGCCCGGATGACAAACGGCGCAACCTCTCCTAATTCCCGGTCAGCATTTCCCCAGGCGCATGCGGGGCGACCCTGCGCCTGAAGCCACACAGGTGAGCCATGGCCGGCCATTCCCAGTTCAAGAACATCATGCACCGTAAGGGGCGGCAGGATGCGCAGCGCTCCAAGCTGTTCTCCAAGCTGGCCCGCGAGATCACGGTGGCGGCCAAGATGGGCACGCCCGACCCGGCCATGAACCCGCGCCTGCGCGCCGCCATCCTCGCGGCCCGGGCGGAGAACATGCCGAAGGACAACATCCAGCGCGCGATCAACAAGGCGTCCGGGGGCGAGGCGGAGAACTACGAGGAGATCCGCTACGAGGGCTACGGCCCGGGCGGCGCGGCCGTGATCGTCGAGGCCATGACCGACAACCGGAACCGCACCGCCTCTGACGTGCGGTCCGTGTTCACCAAGGCCGGCGGCAACCTCGCCGAGACGGGCGCGGTCGCCTTTATGTTCGACCACGTCGGGGTGATCGAATTCGACGCCAAGGCCGCCGACGCCGACACGATGCTGGACGCCGCGATCGAGGCGGGGGCGGACGATGTCGAATCGGACGAGAACGGCCACACGGTTTATTGCGAGCAGAGCGCGCTCGGCGAGGTGACCAAGACCCTCGAGGGCCGGTTCGGCGAACCGCGGAAATCGGCCCTGACCTGGAAGCCGCAGAACGCCGTGGCCGTCGACGACGAGGCCGGCGAGAAGCTGGTTCGCCTGGTCGAGGCGCTCGAGGACCACGACGACGTCCAGAACGTCTACGGCAATTTCGAGCTCTCCGAATCGCTCATGGCCAAGATGGGCTGATCCGCGTCCTTCGCGGGTCCGCCCGGCTGCTGACAGGTGCGGGCAGGCCCGCTGGCGTGATCCGGTAACGGGACTCCGCTAGGCCAGGAGAATGCGTGAGCCCCCGATTCGCATTCTCGGCCTCGATCCCGGCCTCCGCCGGACCGGCTGGGGCGTCGTGACGGTTGAAGGCACGCGGCTGACCTATGTGGCCTCGGGCCTCGTCACCTCGTCGGAGGAGCTGGGGCTCGCCGAGCGCCTGCGCGAGCTGCACGATGGGCTCGCCGCGACCCTTCGCAACCAGATGCCGGACGAGGTCGCGGTCGAGGAGACCTTCGTGAACACGAACCCGCAATCGACCCTGAAGCTCGGCCATGCGCGCGCGGTCTCGCTGCTGGTTCCGGCGCTCGCCGGTCTGCCTGTCGCGGAATACGCCGCCAATCTCGTAAAAAAGACGGTGGTCGGGGCCGGCCATGCCGACAAGCGGCAGATCCAGGCCATGGTGAAGGTGCTCCTGCCCAAGGCCGATCCGGCCTCTGCCGATGCCGCCGACGCGCTCGCGGTCGCGATCACGCACGCGCATCACCGCCGCGCCAGGGCGCTGGTCCGGATGGCGTCATGATCGGCAAGCTCAAGGGCGTGGTCGACAGCTATGGCGAGGACCATGCGATCCTCGACGTCCACGGCGTCGGCTACGTCGTCCACTGCTCGTCGCGCACTCTGCAGCGCCTGCCCGCGACCGGCGAGGCGGCCGTGCTCTCGATCGAGACCCATGTCCGGGAGGACATGATCCGGCTCTACGGCTTCGAATCGGACGCGGAGCGCGAGTGGTTTCGCCTGCTGCAGACCATCCAGGGCGTCGGCGCCAAGGTCGCGCTCGCGATCCTGTCCTCCCTGGATCCCGGCGGCCTCGCGACGGCGGTTGCGACGGGCGACAAGGCCGCCTTCGCCCGTGCTCCGGGCGTTGGGCCCAAGCTCGCCGCCCGCATCATCGCCGAGATGAAGGACAAGGCACCGCTGTTCGGCGCCGTGGATCCCGGGCTCGCCCGGCTCTCGGGTGCCGTGCAGGACAACTCCGCCCCGCAGGCGGTCGTGGATGCCGTCTCGGCGCTGGTGAACCTCGGCTACGCGCAGCCCCAGGCCTCCGCCGCGGTTGCGGCCGCCATGAAAAGCGCCGGCGAGGGAGCGGAAGCGCCCGCGCTCATCAGGCTGGGCCTCCGCGAACTCGCGGGCGTGCGCTGAGCAAAAGGCCTTCTTTTGGTCCAGTCAGGAACAAAGGACGTATGAAACCGTAGAGTTTCCCGCCTGCTCCTGGGCGGAACGGAGCTCCTTCATGAGCCTAATCGTCATCCTGATCATCCTTATCCTCCTGTTCGGGGGAGGGGGCTTCTTTGTCGGTGGCGGCCGCTATCGGAACCACGGCATCGGGCTCGGCGGTATCCTGCTGATCGTCCTCATCGTCCTGCTGCTGACAGGCGGACTTGGGACCGGCCCGCGGGTCTAGCCCGAAGCGCTCACGGAACCGCCGCGGCGGTTCCGTTTTCGCCGTGACGGTCGCCACGACGGCGCGGTTCGAAACCGCCGCGCCGACGGGGCGCACCGCCGGCGGCGCTCTACCCCGGCGTGCAGGTAATTGCGCCGGGACTCTCGCCAACGGTCATGAACGCGCGGCCTTACGACAGCGGCGGCGCACGCTGCGAAGCCCGGTCCCGGCGGCCGCGTGACTTCGATCCTGGCACGCCGTAATGGCGGCCACATGGCAGCCGGCCCGAAGAAGACCCTCACGAGCCCGGAGCGCCGGGGCGACGACCCCGATACCTCGCTGCGCCCGCTGGCGCTAGCCGAGTTCATCGGCCAGCGCGCGGCGCGCAAGAACCTCCAGGTGTTCATCGACGCCGCGAAGGGCAGGGGCGAGGCACTGGATCACGTGCTCTTCGTCGGCCCGCCGGGCCTCGGCAAGACGACGCTCGCCCAGATCGTGGCGCGCGAGCTCGGCGTCAATTTCCGCTCGACCTCCGGCCCTGTGATCGCGAAGGCGGGCGACCTCGCCGCCCAGCTCACCAATCTGGATGAGCGCGACGTCCTTTTCATCGACGAGATCCATCGCCTGAATCCCGCCGTGGAGGAGATCCTTTATCCGGCCATGGAGGATTACCAGCTCGACCTGATGATCGGGGAGGGCCCGGCGGCCCGCTCGGTCAAGATCGACCTGCCCAAGTTCACCCTGGTCGGCGCGACCACGCGGGCCGGGCTCCTCACGACGCCCTTGCGGGACCGTTTCGGCATCCCGATCCGGCTCGCCTTCTACGACACGGACGAACTCGAGCTGATCGTAACGCGCGGCGCGCGCGTGCTCGGCATCGGCATCACGCCGGAAGGCGCCCGCGAGATCGCGGCGCGCTCGCGCGGGACGCCGCGCATTGCCGGCCGACTGCTGCGGCGCGTGCGCGATTTCGCGCTCGTGGATGGCTCCGACCGCATCACGCGCGAGCTTGCGGATTCGTCGCTCCGGCTGCTCGACGTCGACGCCGTTGGGCTCGACCAGATGGACCGCAAGTACCTCACGATGATCGCGATGAATTACGGCGGCGGTCCCGTCGGGGTCGAGACGATCGCGGCGGCGCTCTCCGAGCCGCGCGACGCGATCGAGGAGATCATCGAGCCCTTTCTCATCCAGCGCGGCTTCGTCCAGCGCACGCCGCGCGGGCGCCTGCTCACGGCCCATGCGTTCCGCCATATCGGGATGCCGGAGCCGAACCGCGACCCGGCGGCACAGTTCGGCCTTTTTGTCGAAGAGGAATAAGGAGCCGGCGCCATGCTGGCGCGTTCACGCGACTGCCCCTTTCGGAGTCACCCCATGCGGCGCTTCCTGGTGCTCGCCCTTTTCGGTCTGCCGACGACCGCGATGGCGCAGGATCTCTCCACGATCGAGTGCGCCACCTACCGGGCGGCGCTCACCGCCTCGGGCGAGAGCGTGAAGGCGCTGGCCCGGGGGGCACGGGAGATCGACCTGACCTCGCTCCGCGGCAAGGCCGACGACGAGATGAAGCGCGCGATTTCGCGCCTCGAGGACGCGAACGTGAACCTGCAGCCCGCGATGGAAGAATGGGCCGCCGCGGCCGCGGCCTTGTCCGACCGCATCAAGGCCGTTTGTTCGCGCTGATGCAGGATCGCGAACCGCACCGCCTCGCCGTCCGGGTCTATTATGAGGACACGGATTTTTCGGGCGTCGTCTATCACGCCAACTACCTGCGCTTTCTGGAGCGCGGGCGCACGGAGCTCCTGCGGAACACGGGCGTCGACCAGTCGATCCTCCATGCCGAGCCCGGCGGGATCATCTTTGCCGTGCGCCGCATGGCGATCGAGTATCTGAGACCTGCCCGGATGGATGACCTTCTCACGGTGGAGACCGCGACCAGCGAGGTCCGTGGCGCCTCGCTTCGCATGAGCCAGCGTATCCTGCGCGGCGACGAGATTCTGCTCACCGCCGAAGTGCATGTGGCGGTGCTGGCGGGGGGGCGGCCTTCCCGGCTGCCGGACGATCTGAGGCGACTTTTGCAGGGCGAGGCGGCGTGAGGCGCAATTTTCTTGGGGCTGCGCTCGGTTTTGCGCTTGTGCTGGCCGGGGCTCCGGGGTCAGCCGCCGAGGCCCAGCAGCCGGTCTGCCGCAACGTCAGCCACGAGGGGCAAGGCTACGCGGTCTGCACGGCGGACCTGCGCCGTCACGCGGTCCGCCTGTATTGGCGGGCGGCCGATGGCGACCCCTATGGCAGCTTCCGCCGGCTCCTGCCGGAAGCCGGCCCGAACCTGCTCGCCGCGATGAATGCCGGCATGTACGATCCCGCGCTGGCGCCGGTCGGGCTGTATGTCGAGAACGGACGTGAGCTGAAGCCGGTCAACACGGCCGGGGGCGAGGGTAATTTCCACCTCAAGCCGAACGGCATCTTCTTTGTCGAGAAGGGGAGGGCGGGGGTGCTCGACACCGAGACCTATCGCCGCCGCCGCCCGAAGGCGGATTTTGCCACGCAGTCCGGCCCCATGCTGGTCATCGGCGGCCGGATCCATCCCAAGATCTCCGAGGACGGTCCTTCCAAGAAGCTGCGCAACGGCGTCGGCGTGCGGGACCCGCACACGGCGATCTTCGCGATCTCAGACGGTCCAGTGAGCTTCGGGGCCTTTGCGCGCCTCTTCCGGGACGCGCTCGGCTGCCGCGACGCGCTGTTCCTCGATGGCTCGGTGTCGAGTCTTTATTCCTCCGAACTCGGCCGCCGCGACGGCCTGCTCCCGCTCGGTCCGCTGGTCGCCATCGTCAACCGGACCGACCAGGCCAAGGTAACGCGCCCTTAACCCTGCCAAGGTGTTAAGTTGATCCGTGTCCCTGTGGATGCAGGCGCTCTTACTTTCGACAGATTTTCGGCAGACCCAGAGACGCTCTGCCAGAGATCTGTCGACGAACGGCGCGACCTGCCTTCCTTTCGGTCCGCCGCTGATGAGGACGTGTCGAGAATGAACCCGGCTGACGCCTTACCCGTCGCCCACGATCTGTCGCTCTGGGGCCTCTTCATGAGCGCTTCACCGGTCGTGAAGCTTGTCATGCTCGGCCTGCTTGCCGCATCCGTCTGGTGCTGGGCGATTATCATCGACAAGACGCTGCTGCTTCGGCGCACGCGCGTCGAGATGGACCGTTTCGAGGATGTGTTCTGGTCGGGGCAGTCACTCGACGAGCTCTACCGCTCGCTGAAGGATCAGCCCGCCGCCGGCCTCCCGGCCATCTTCGTCGCCGCGATGCGCGAGTGGAAGCG